>NZ_JBHWIR010000016.1:35422-71168 GCF_042731835.1 Kitasatospora sp. NPDC059817
GGGCCCGTGGGAGCGATTCCCACGGGCCCTTCGCCGTACCGCCGCCGTACCGCGTCAGCGCTGGGTGGGCAGGTCCAGCGGCTCGGGCACCTCGTTCGGGATCGCCCCGCCGAAGCGGCGGTCGCGCCTCGCGTACTGCTCGCAGGCGCGCCACAGGTCGCGGCGGTCGAAGTCCGGCCAGAGCACGTCCTGGAACACGAACTCGGCGTACGCGGACTGCCAGAGCAGGAAGTTGGAGGTGCGCTGCTCGCCGCTGGGGCGCAGGAACAGGTCCACGTCCGGCATGTCCGGGTGGTACATGTACTTGGCGAGGGTCTTCTCGTTGACCTTCTTCGGGTCCAGCTTCCCGGCGGCGACGTCGGCCGCGAGGGCCGCCGCGGCGTCCGCGAGCTCGGCCCGGCCACCGTAGTTGACGCACATGTAGAGCGTGACGGCGTCGTTGTCCTTGGTCTGCTCCTCGGCGACCTGGAGCTCCTGGACGACGCTCTTCCACAGCTTGGGCATCCGGCCCGCCCAGCGGACCCGCACGCCCATCGCGTCCATCTCGTCGCGGCGGCGGTGGATGACGTCCCGGTTGAAGTTCATCAGGAACTTCACCTCGTCGGGCGAGCGCTTCCAGTTCTCGGTGGAGAACGCGTACAGCGAGATGTTCTTCACGCCGAGCTCGATCGCGCCCTTGAGGACGTCCAGCACGACGGACTCGCCGACCTTGTGGCCCTCGGTGCGGGGCAGTCCGCGCTCCTTGGCCCAGCGGCCGTTGCCGTCCATCACGATGGCGACGTGTTCGGGGACCAGCTCGCCGGGAATCTTCGGGGGCTTTGCGCCACTGGGGTGCGGGGTCGGGGGGAGGTACTCCCTCTGCTTGCCGCCGCCGAAGAGCCGTCGCGCTGCCATGTGCTCACTTCTCCACGTATCTCATCGAGCGGATGCCCCGCTCCAAATGCCACTGCAGATAGGCCGCGACCAGGCCGCTGCCCTCCCGCCAGTACCTCGGCTCGCAGGAATCGGCCGTCTGCCAGTCCCCTGACAGCAGCGCCCCGAGCAGTACCAGTGTCTCAGGGGAGGGTACGGCACATCCGGGCACTCGGCAGTCCGGGCAGAGGACCCCGCCTGCGGGAAGGGAGAAGAAACGGTTCGGCCCCTCCAGCCCGCATTTGGCGCAGTCCGTGAAGCTCGCGCCGTACCCGTTCACCGCGAGCGAGCGCAGCAGGAAGGCGTCCATCACCAGGTGCGACTCGTGCAGCCCGGCCGCCAGCGTGCGCAGGGCGCCCACCAGCAGCAGGTACTGCTGGACGGCCGGTTCGCCCTCGTTCTCGGCGAACCGCTCGGCCGTCTCCAGCATCGCCGTCCCGGCGGTGTAGCGGCCGTAGTCGGTGACGATCGAACCGCCGTACGGCGCGATCGTCTCCACCTGGGTGCACAGCGGCAACCCACGGCCGATCAGCTCACTCCCCCGACTGAAGAACTGCACGTCCACGTGCGAGAACGGCTCCAGCCGGGCGCCGAACTTGGACTTGGTCTTGCGCACCCCGCGCGCCACCGCCCGCACCTTGCCGTGGTGCCGGGTCAGCAGGGTGATGATCCGATCGGCCTCGCCGAGCTTCTGCGCCCGCAGCACGACGCCGTCGTCCCGGAAAAGACTCATGGGAACCATTCTCCCCCACGGCGCGCCCCGGCCGCCGACAGCCGTGTTGCCCGCACCGGGTCCGTGGGGGAGGACCGAGCGGTGCGGGTCACGGCGGGCCCGGAGGGGGATTTCGGGCCCGTTTTGTGGGGGATCGGAGATGGCTCGGGGGTTGCGCGGCAGGCCCGGGGCCCGGCACTGCGGGGCGGGCCCGGTTCTGCGGAGGAGGTTCCGTCCTGCGGGGGAGGTCCGGTTACTGCGGAGAAGGTCTAGTACGGAGCCCGGGTCGCCGCCTCCAGCAGCGCCCCGACCCGCGACTGCGGTAGATCCAGACAGCGCCCGACCGCGGCCAGCGCCTCGCGCTCCTGCGGCAGGTAGCGCCCGTCGGACAGGGCGATCGCCGCGCCCTGCAGCAGCAGCCGCTCCCGGCCCTGGTGGGCCAGGTGCGGGGCGAGCGGTTCGAGCACCGCGTGCAGTTCCACGGCCAGGCCGCCGGCCATCCCGTGGGCGTCGTAGAGTTCGCCGCCGAGCCCGGACAGCGCGGCGAGCGCGGCCAGCACCTGGGCCTCGCCGCAGTCCTCGAACCCGGCCTCGCGCACCGCCGTGCAGGCCGACTCGCGGGCCGCGCGGTGCGCGGTGCCGCCGGCCGCGAGCAGGGCGAGCGCGATGGTGTACTGCGCGTCCCGCAGCATCGCGCCGAGCCGTACGGAGGTGGGCTGTTCCAGGCTCTCGACGCCGTAGCGGCCGTGGCAGCTGGTGCACTGCACGCTGCCGATCACCGGGCCGAGCGGGGCCACCGGGGTCCCCAGCAACCGCAGCCACCGCCGGCCGTGCTGCCGGCGGTAGTTGCGGTCCCCGCCACAGCCCGGGCAGAAGAAGTCACCGAGAACGTCAGTCCGCCACCGCGGGCGAACACCCCACAACCTGGTCACGGCGCCACTCCCCAGACATGGCAGACGGCCTGCACAACAATGGGCAGGTCACGCGACCGGACACCGAGGCCGTCCCACCGACCCGGCTTTCCGGTGGATCGATGTTGCCATGGTTACCGGCACGTGTCAGTACCTCGAACGGCTTCCGACCCGAAAAAATGTGGCGCAGGACACAACTGGCCCCAGGTGCGGCGAAGGGCCGCCCCGGAGGACGGCCCCGCCACATCTCACTCGTACGAACTACCCGCGCTGTGCCCGGTTGACGGCGCTGATGATCGCCTTCAGCGAGGCCAGCACGGTGTTGGCGTCGATGCCGACGCCCCACAGCACCTTGCCGTCCACCGCGCACTCGACGTACGCGGCGGCCTGGGCGTCGCCGCCCTCGCTCAGCGCGTGCTCGGCGTAGTCCAGGACGCGGACGTCCAGGCCGATCCGGGCCAGCGCGTCCGTGAAGGCGGAGACCGGGCCGTTGCCGACACCGGTCAGGGTCACCGGTACCGAGTCCACCAGCGCGCCGGCGATCAGCGCGTCCCGGCCGTCCTCGGTGGTCAGGGTGCGCGAGCCGCTCAGCGAGATCCGGCCCCACGGGTTGTCCGGGGTCGGCAGGTACTCGTCCTCGAAGACCCGCCAGATCTCGGCCGGGGTGACCTCGCCGCCCTCGGCGTCGGTCTTGGCCTGGATGATCCGGGAGAACTCGATCTGCATCCGGCGCGGCAGGTCCAGCTTGTGGTCGTTCTTCAGGACGTACGCCACACCGCCCTTGCCGGACTGGCTGTTGACCCGGATGACCGCCTCGTAGGTGCGGCCGACGTCCTTCGGGTCGATCGGCAGGTACGGCACGCCCCAGGTGTGCTCCCCCACCGGGACGCCCACCGCCGCCGCGTCCGCCTCCAGGGCATCGAAGCCCTTCTTGATGGCGTCCTGGTGCGAGCCCGAGAAGGAGGTGTACACCAGGTCGCCGGCGTACGGGTGGCGCGGGTGCACCTCCATCTGGTTGCAGTACTCGGCGGTGCGGCGCACCTCGTCGATGTCGGAGAAGTCGATCTGCGGGTCGATGCCCTGCGAGAACAGGTTCATGCCCAGGGTCACCAGATCGACGTTGCCCGTCCGCTCGCCCTGGCCGAACAGGCAGCCCTCGATGCGGTCCGCGCCCGCCATGTAGGCCAGTTCGGCGGAGGCGACGGCGGTGCCGCGGTCGTTGTGCGGGTGCACCGACAGGCAGACGAACTCGCGGCGCGACAGGTTGCGCGACATCCACTCGAACTGGTCGGCCTGCACGTTCGGGGTGGCCCGCTCGATGGTGGCCGGCAGGTTCAGGATGATCTCGCGGCCCTCGCCCGGCTGCCAGACGTCCATGACCGCCTCGCAGACCTCCAGCGCGAAGTCCAGCTCGGTGTCCACGAAGATCTCCGGCGAGTACTGGTAGCCGAAGACGGTCTCCTCGCCCAGCAGCTTCTCGGCGTACTCCATCACCAGCCGGGTGCCGTCGGTGGCGATCGCCTTGGTGGCGGCCCGGTCGTTGCGGAACACCACCCGGCGGAACAGCGGCGCCGTCGCGTTGTACAGGTGGACCGTCGCGCGCGGGGCGCCGACCAGCGACTCGACGGTCTTCTCGATCAGCTCCTCGCGGGCCTGCGTCAGCACCGAGATGGTGACGTCCTCGGGGATCGCCCCCTCCTCGATCAGCGACCGCACGAAGGCGTGGTCGGTGGCGCCGGAGGACGGGAAGCCGACCTCGATCTCCTTGTAGCCCATCGCGACCAGCAGGTCGAACATCTTGCGCTTGCGGGCCGGGGACATCGGGTCGATCAGCGCCTGGTTGCCGTCCCGCAGGTCGGTGGAGAGCCAGCGCGGCGCCTTGGTGATCACCGTGCTCGGCCACGTGCGGTCCGGCAGGTCGACGGTGTCGAACGGCAGGTAGCGCCCGTACCGCATGCCGGAGGGCAGCTGGCGCACGGACGCGGCGGTGATCGGGGTGGGACGGTCGACGAAGGCGCGACCGGCGGGGATGGGCGCGGCGGAGCTCTGCTCGGTCATGGAATGACTCTCGGCTTCCTGTGATGCGTGGTGCGGGGGCGGGTCGGGGTGGTCAACACCGACTGGCCGGCAGCTGCCGCTCGCGACCCTCCGTTGGATCGCCGGATGACGCGCACAGCTCGATCCCCGCGGCGAGGGAGCCGGCCCTGTGGACTACAGGCCCTCGACGCGGCAGCTAAGAAGAAGCAGCCCGTTGCGCATGATGGCCCCAGCGTAACCCAGGGCCGCGCGCCCCCGAAGTGATCCGGGCCACCGTTCCACCCCTTGAGACACCGACCGGTCACGCCAAGAGTGGTGACAACCGGTCATCGAGGCCTCACCCTGGGCCACATGACTGCAGCAGTTCCGATCTGCGCGATCGTCCCGCCGTACGTCCTGGACCGCCTCGCCGAGGCCGGTCACGAGCCCGCCGTCCGCTCCCTCCTGCTCGACACCGCGCACCGCGCGGCCCGCCTCGCCCCTCCCCCGCCCGTCAGCACCGGCCCGGCCCCCAGCCGGTTGATCGCCGACACCGCCCACAGCCAGCGGCTGCCCGGCCGGACCGTCCGCACCGAGGGCCAGGCCCCGGTCGCCGACCAGTCCGTCAACCACGCCTACGACGGCCTCGGCGACACCTTCGCCCTGTACGCCACCGTCTTCGGCCGCCGCTCGATCGACAACCGGGGGCTGCGCCTGGACGCCACCGTGCACTACGGCCAGGACTACGACAACGCCTTCTGGAACGGCCACCAGATGGTCTTCGGCGACGGCGACGGCGAGATCTTCGGCGACTTCACCGCCTGCGTCGACGTCATCGGCCACGAACTCACCCACGGCGTCACCCAGTTCACCGCCGGCCTGCAGTACCAGGACCAGCCCGGCGCGCTCAACGAGTCGGTCTCCGACGTCTTCGGCTCGCTGGTCAAGCAGTACGCGCTGCGCCAGGACGCCGCCCACGCCGACTGGCTGATCGGCGCCGGACTGCTCGCCCCCGGCATCCAGGGCGTGGCGCTGCGCTCGATGAAGGCCCCCGGCACCGCCTACGACGACCCCCGGCTCGGCAAGGACCCGCAGCCCGCGCACATGCGGGACTACGTGGACACCACCGACGACAACGGCGGCGTGCACATCAACTCCGGCATCCCCAACCACGCGTTCTACCTGCTGGCCACCGCCCTCGGCGGCCAGGCCTGGGACCGCGCCGGACGGATCTGGTACGACGCCCTGACCGGCCACCAGCTGACCGCCGACGCCGACTTCACCGCCTTCGCCCGGGCCACCGTGGCCGCCGCCAAGGCCCGCTACCCCGACCAGTCCTCGGTCGCGGACACCGTGACGGCCTCCTGGGCGCAGGTGGGCGTCAGCCCCGGCTGAACCCTCCGGCGGCCCCTCCGGCGGCCCCTCCGGCGGCCCCCCCCGGCAGCCACGATGAAGGCCCCGGCGACGGCCCCGGCCGAGGACCGATTGAGACCAGGTTGAGCCGGGCTTAAGGTCACGGTCCGGGAAAAGACCGGCAAACTCCCTCCCCTGGTAGCACCATGGACACCATGCGTATCCAGGTGACCCGGACCGGCGGCTTCGCGGGGATCGTCCGCCATGCGGAACTCGACACCGTCGACCGCACGGACGCCCCGCACGTCCACGCGCTCGCCCGCGAGGCCGTCGCGGGCGGGCTGCGGGCGCCCTCGTACGGGGTGCCGGACGGCTTCCACTACGAGATCACCGTCGACGGCCGGACGGTCTACTGCGCCGACCCGAAGCTCACCGACTCGCAGCGCGAACTGGTGTCGCTGGTCCTGCGCGAGGGCGCGTAGCCCCACCGGCCCCCGGACATGCCGAAGGGCCCCCCGGGTCGAACCGATCCGGGCGGGCCTTCGCTGGGAGCCGGGGCTCAGAAGCCGAGCTTGCGCAGCTGCTTCGGGTCGCGCTGCCAGTCCTTGGCCACCTTGACGTGCAGGTCCAGGAAGACCGGCGTGCCGAGCAGCGCCTCGATGTGCTTGCGGGCGGTGGTGCCGACGTGCTTGAGCCGCGCGCCCTTGGCGCCGATGACGATCGCCTTCTGGCTCTGCCGCTCGATGTAGACGTTGGCGTGGATGTCCAGCAGCGGGCGGTCCGCCGGGCGGCCCTCGCGCGGGAGCATCTCCTCGACCACGACGGCCAGCGAGTGCGGCAGCTCGTCCCGGACGCCCTCCAGGGCGGCCTCGCGGATCAGCTCCGCGACCATGATCTGCTCGGGCTCGTCGGTGAGGTCGCCGTCCGGGTAGAGCGGCATGCCCTCCGGCAGCAGCTTGGTGATCAGGTCGCCGACCAGTTCCACCTGCTTGTCGCCGACGGCCGAGACCGGGATGATCTCGGCCCACTCGATGCCCAGTTCCTCACCGAGCTGGTGGATGGCGATCAGCTGCTCGGCGAGCCGCTTGGAGTCGACCAGGTCGGTCTTGGTGACGATGGCGACCTTGGGGGTCTTCTTGACCTCGGCGAGTTCCTTGGCGATGAACTTGTCGCCGGGGCCGAGCTTCTGGTCGGCGGGCAGGCAGAAGCCGATCACGTCGACCTCGGCCCAGGTGCTGCGGACCAGGTCGTTGAGGCGCTCGCCGAGCAGGGTGCGCGGCTTGTGCAGGCCGGGGGTGTCGACCAGGACGAGCTGGGAGTCCGGGCGGTGCACGATGCCGCGCACGGTGTGCCGGGTGGTCTGCGGGCGGTCGGAGGTGATCGCGACCTTCGTCCCCACCAGAGCGTTGGTCAGGGTCGACTTGCCCGCGTTGGGTCGGCCGACGAAGCACGCGAAGCCGGAGCGGTACGAGGAGGAAGGGGCACTCATGTGCTCCATTCTCCCTGATCACCGGAGTCGCGCTGCCCGGGCCCGCCCGCACCGCCCGATCAGCCCTTGCGACCGCCCCGCGAAACCACCGACATCACCACCAACAGGACCAGGAAGGCGACCGAACCCCAGAGCCAGTACGGCGAGCCGGTCTCCTGCCACTTGCCCATCCCCATCACGAACAGCAGCAGCCCGGCGAAGAACGCCACCGCCCCCATGTGCCCAGCCCCCTCACCGAGTTCACTCCCCCGGTGAGACTATCCGCTCGGTTCGGGCAGGTGTTCGCCAGGCCGCCGCCATCGCCCGCCATCGCCCGCCGCGGCAGGCCGCAGCGGGCCCTGAGCAGGCCCCGGCGGGCCTCAAGCAGCCCTCGGCAGCCCTCAGCGGGCCTCGGCCGCCACCCGCAGCGTCCCGTCCACACCGGCCAGCAGCACGGGCGTCCCGGCCCCGCCGAGGTCCCGGACGGCCGCCAGGTCGGCCTCGGCCGGCTGCTCCGCCTCGCTCACCACGGCCGCCGCCTCCAGCGACTTCGCACCGCTGGCCACCGCCATCGCCACCGCCGTCTGCAGCGCGCTCAGCCGCAGCGACTCCAGCGCGACCGTCCCGGCCACGTACGTCCGGCCGGTCTCGTCACGCACCGCGGCCCCCTCGGCGACGCCGTTGCGGGCGCGGGCCGAGCGGGCCAGGGTGATGATCTTCTTGTCTTCGGGGTCGAGCTCGACGATGTCACTCATGCCGCCGAGCATAGGCGGCCCCCGCGGCCGCTCAGTGGCCGACCGGGTGGGTCGGACCGGGGTTCGGGTTGAGGACCTTGACGAAGGTCTTCGGCCCGGACGGCCGCGCCGTCTCGTGCTCCGTGCGCTCGCGCCAGAACGGGTTGTCGTGCGGCAGGTGACTGCTCACCCGGCCGTACATCCCGAAGGTCGTCAGGATCACCCCGAAGATGAAGGCGAACAGCACGTTCGACATCCGGAAGTTCAGGATGTTGGCGTCCGGCCGCCCGAGCACCGCCAGGCCGTAGAAGCCGGACAGGACGAACAGCACGCCGACCACCATGTTCAGGTTGGACGCGAAGTTGCCGCCGACCACCGCCCCCGCCACCAGGATCGCGCCCGCCACGATGGACAGGATGCTCAGCGCCCCGTTGGTCGACAGCCCGGTGATCCGGTCACCGTGGGTGGCGAGGAAGCCCGGGTGATCGGCCAGCCCCAGGCACCCGAACACGATCAGGAAGATCCCCCCGAGCCCCGCCCCGATCCGCCACACCGTGGCGAGCCGGCTGTTCACGGGCAGTTCGTCTTGCAGCTTCATGGCGACCTCCACCACGGCCTAGCTGTAGGGATGGCTCCCCTGCATGTGCGGCACCTCGTGCATGTAGAGCGAACCGCACTGCTGGCAGCAGCGCAGCCCGGTGCCCCACTCCTGCTCGGGCCGCGTCTCGGCGTCGTCGGCCAGGCTGCGGCCGCAGAGCGCCGTCGCGGGGTCGCCGTCGCGCACCACGTGCCAGACCTTGACCCCGCCGGTCGCACCCTGCGGGCCGTACTCCGCGCGAAGTTGATGCGTCATGCTGTCCATGGTCGCTCCGCCGGGGCGCGACCGCTACTCGCCGGGCTCCGCCCCGGCCTCCGCGGCCTTGCGGACCGGGGTCGCGACCATCGAGCCGATCCGGTTGCGGCGCCCGGCCGAGGACTCGGCGGTCAGCAGGATGCCGGTCAGCCCGGTGCCGGCGGGCTCGGGCAGCGGGATCTCGCAGGCCGAGCCGGGGATCGGCACCCGGCCGAGGTGCTTGGCCAGCAGGCCGCCGACGGTCTCGACGTCCTCGTCCTCCAGCTCGATGCCGAACAGCTCGCCCAGGTCCTCCACCAGCAGCCGGGCGGTGATCCGGTACGAGCCGTCGCCGAGGTCCTCCACCGGCGCGATCTCCCGGTCGTACTCGTCGGTGATCTCGCCGACGATCTCCTCCAGGACGTCCTCGATGGTGACCAGGCCGGCCGTGCCGCCGTACTCGTCGATCACGATCGCCACGTGCGAGCGGCGCTGCTGCATCTCGCGCAGCAGGTCGCCGGCCGGCTTGGAGTCCGGTACGAAGACGGCCGGGCGCATCACCGCGCCGACCTCCTCGGACTCCGCCTCCCGGTTGATGTGGGTGCGCCGGACCAGGTCCTTCAGGTAGACGATGCCGACCACGTCGTCCTCGCTGTCCCCGACCACGGGGATCCGCGAGAAGCCCGAGCGCAGCGCCAGGGTGAGCGCCTGCCGGACGGTCTTGTGCCGCTCGATCATCACCAGGTCGGTGCGCGGCACCATCACCTCGCGGACGATGGTGTCGCCCAGCTCGAAGACCGAGTGCACCATCCGGCGCTCCTCGTCCTCGATCAGGTCGTCCTTCTCGGCGAGGTCGACCAGCGCCCGCAGTTCGGCCTCGGAGGCGAACGGCCCCTCCCGGTAGCCCTTGCCCGGGGTCAGCGCGTTGCCGAGCAGGATCAGCAGCCGCGGGATCGGGCCGAGCACCGCGGCCAGCGGCAGCAGCACGAAGGAGGCGGCGGTCGCGGTGGTGAGCGGGTGCTGGCGCCCGATCGTGCGCGGCGAGACCCCCACCGCGACGAAGGACACCAGCACCATCACGCCGAACGCCAGCAGCACGGCCTGCCAGATCGGCTCCACGTTGCGCACGCACACCACGGTGACCAGGACGGCCGCCGCCATCTCGCTGGCCACCCGGATCAGGGTCGCCAGGTTGAGGTAGCGGATCGGGTCGGAGGCGACGGTCAGCAGCCGGGCCGAGCCGCGCCGCCCGGCCCGCACGGCCTCCTCCGCCCGGAACCGGGAGACCCGGGAGATGCCCGCCTCGGCGCACGCGGCCAGCCAGCCGAGGACGACGAGGAGCACGGCACCGAGGATGAAGCTCGTACTTTCACCACTCACAGGGGTTCGGGCTCCGCGCTCAGTGGGTGGTGGGGGCCGGGGAGAGACCACCGAGGCCCCGGCCCGCCCGCCAGTCGTCCAGGATGCGCTTCTGGAGGGCGAACATCTCCTCCTCCTCCTCGGGCTCCTCGTGGTCGTACCCGAGGACGTGCAGCACCCCGTGGACGGTGAGCAGTTGGAGCTCCTCGTCCATCGAGTGCTTGGAGGGGGCCGCCTTGCCCTGCTGCTCGGCGACCTCCGGGCAGAGCACGATGTCGCCGAGCAGGCCCTGCGGCAGCTCCTCGCCCTCCTTGCCGGGGCGCAGCTCGTCCATGGGGAAGGACATCACGTCGGTGGGGCCGGGGAGGTCCATCCACTGGATGTGCAGCTCCTCCATCGCCGCTCCGTCCACCAGGATCACGGACAGTTCGGACTGCGGGTGGATCCGCATCTTGTCCAGGGCGAAGCGGGCGACGTCGAGGATGGCTTCCTCATCGGCGTCCCAACCGGACTCGTTGGCGATGTCGATCGACATGACGGGCTGCGTACTCAGCTTTCGGTGCGATGGGACTGACGGGGTGCGCGGGAGCCGCGCCGCTGGGCCGGCTTGCGGGCGGGCGAGGGGTTCTCCTCGGCCTCCTGCTTGGCGTCCCAGCGTTCGTAGGCGTCCACGATCCGGCCGACCAGCTTGTGGCGGACCACGTCGGTGCTGGTGAGGACGGAGAAGTGGATGTCGGGCACGTCGGCCAGGATGTCCTGGACGACCTTGAGGCCGCTGCGGGTGCCGCCCGGGAGGTCGATCTGGCTGGTGTCGCCGGTGACGACCACCCGGGAGTTGAAACCGAGGCGGGTGAGGAACATCTTCATCTGCTCGGGCGAGGTGTTCTGGGCCTCGTCCAGGATGATGAAGGCGTCGTTGAGGGTGCGGCCGCGCATGTAGGCCAGCGGCGCGACCTCGATGGTGCCGGCCGCCATCAGGCGCGGGATGGAGTCCGGGTCCATCATGTCGTGCAGCGCGTCGTACAGCGGGCGCAGGTACGGGTCGATCTTCTCGTAGAGGGTGCCGGGCAGGAAGCCCAGCCGCTCCCCCGCCTCGACGGCCGGGCGGGTCAGGATGATCCGGTTGACCTCCTTGGCCTGGAGGGCCTGGACGGCCTTGGCCATCGCGAGGTAGGTCTTGCCGGTGCCGGCCGGGCCGAGGCCGAAGACGATCGTGTGCTTGTCGATCGCCTCGACGTAGCGCTGCTGGTTGAGGGTCTTGGGGCGGATCGTGCGGCCCCGGTTGGACAGGATGTTCGCGGTGAACACCTGGGACGGCGCCGGGCTGTCCGGGTCCTCCGCGGCACCGCGGAGCATGGCGATGGAGCGCTCCACGGAATCCTCCGTCAAGGGCTGGCCGGTGCGCAGCACCAGCATCATCTCGGTGAAGAGCCGCTGCACGAGGGCGACCTCGGCGCGCGCTCCGGTGGCGGTCACCTCGTTGCCGCGGACGTGGATGTCGGCGGCGGGAAAGCCCTGCTCGATCACGCGCAGCAGCGAGTCCGCCGTGCCGAGCAGGGTGACCATCGGGTGCTTCTCGGGGATGACGATCCGGGCGCTGACGCGACCGTCGTCGGCCGGTTCGGGGCGCGACTGTCCGTTCGTACGGGTCTGCGATGTGTCACTCATAGGTCGGCGCTGGGCCTGCCTCATCCCATCCGTGGTGTCGTGTGCCGATCGGTCTCTCCGGGGCACCAGGGTACGCCGCGCACGTGGTCGCCGCGGCGGGCGGCGGGGCCGCACCCGACGATGCTGCGGCAGATCGGGGAGCGGCGCGAGCGCTTTTCACGGGGTGCGGGCCGGGTTCACGGCTGGCGCCGGACGGGGACGGGCACCCGGGCGAGGTCGGCGGCGAGCACCAGCTCGCCGTCGAAGTGCTTGCGGGCGTCGGCCAGATGCTGGCCCAGGTCCGGGTAGCGCTGGGAGAAGTGGGTCAGCACCAGGGTGCGCACGCCGGCCTCGGCGGCGGCCTTGGCGGCCTGCCCGGCGGTGAGGTGGCCGTGCTCCTCGGCGAGCCGGGAGTCGGCGTCGGTGAAGGTCGACTCGGCGACCAACAGGTCGGCGCCCTCGGCGAGTTCGTACACGCCGTCGCAGAGCCGGGTGTCCATCACGAAGGCGAAGCGCTGGCCCGGCCGGGGCTCGCTGACCTCCTCCAGGGTGACCCGCCGGCCGTCCGCCTCGATCGCCCCCTCGTGCTGGAGGCGGCCGACCGCGGGGCCGAAGACGCCCAGCGCGGCGAGGCGTTCGGGCACCAGGCGGCGGCCGTCCGGCTCGGACAGCCGGTAGCCGAAGGACTCCACGGGGTGGGACAGCCGCACGGCGTCCAGCGCGAAGCGGGCGCCAGGCGCGGGCAGCGGGCCCGGCTCGTCGATCGGCCGGGGCCGCAGGACGGCCGTCTCGTGGTAGGCGGTGGCGTGCCGCAGCCGCTCGAAGTAGACCTCGCCGGAGGCCGGGAAGTAGACGTCCACCGGGTGGGGGACGCGGTCCAGGTTGATCCGCTGGATCACCCCGGCGAGGCCCAGGCAGTGGTCGCCGTGGAAATGCGTGACGGCGATCCGGGTGATCTGGGTGGCCGAGACGCCGGCCAGCAGCATCTGCCGCTGGGTGCCCTCGCCGGGGTCGAACAGCAGGCCCTCGCCGTCCCAGCGGAGCAGGTAGCCGTTGTGGTTGCGGTGCCGGGTGGGCACCTGGCTGGCGGTGCCGAGGACGACGAGTTCGCGCTGTGACACGTAGGTCAGACCATGCTCTCGGTCATCGGCTTGCCGCCGAGCACGTGGACGTGGGCGTGGAAGACCGTCTGGCCGGCGCCGGCCCCGGTGTTGAAGATCAGCCGGTAGTCCTCGACGCCCTCGTCCCTGGCCACCGCGCCCGCCTCGGCGAGGAGTTCACCGGCGATCTCCGGCTCGGCGGCGGCCAGCGCGGCGGCGTTCGGGTAGTGGACGTGCGGGATGACCAGGACGTGCAGCGGCGCCTTGGGGGCGATGTCGCGGAAGGCGAGGACGCGCTCGGTCTTGCGCACCAC
This sequence comes from Kitasatospora sp. NPDC059817, assembly GCF_042731835.1. Taxonomy (NCBI): domain Bacteria; kingdom Bacillati; phylum Actinomycetota; class Actinomycetes; order Kitasatosporales; family Streptomycetaceae; genus Kitasatospora; species Kitasatospora sp. NPDC059817. Next base: position 48,781 of record NZ_JBHWIR010000016.1, read on the forward strand.
GGTCGCCGGGATCTCGCCCGCAACGATCTTGCAGAACAGGCAGTCGGGCTGCGGCTCGCCGGCCATCGGCTTCTCCTCGGTTCGTGTCTGGTCTGGGGCCGTACGGGCGCAGCCTAGCGGGAAGTCGGCCGGGCCGACCTCCCGTTCGGCTGCTCTCCCGCCCGCCGAGGGCGACGGGGGCGTGCCCTACGCCCAGGGCATCGGCGGGGCCGTGCGGGGCGGGGCCGCGGCGAGCGCGGCGAGGGCGATCCGCACGCCCTCGGCCAGCTGCGGGTCCTCGCCGGCGGCCCACTGGTGCGGGGCCATCGGCACCTCGACGTCCGGGTCGACGCCGTGGTTCTCCACGCCCCAGCCGTAGTTCTCCAGCCAGTACGCGTACTTGGGCTGGGTGACGAGGGTGCCGTCGACCAGGTGGTAGCGGCTGTCGATGCCGATCACCCCGCCCCAGGTGCGGGTGCCGACCACCGGGCCGATGCCGAGCGTCTGGATGACGGCGTTGACGACGTCGCCGTCCGAGCCGGAGAACTCGTTGGCGAGCGCGACGACCGGCCCGCGCGGGGCGTCGAGGGGGTAGGGCACCGGGTGGTCGGTGTCCCGGATGGCGTTCCAGCCGACGATCCGGCGGGCGAGCTTCTCGATCACCAGCTGCGAGGTGTGGCCGCCGCGGTTCTCCCGGACGTCGACGATCACGCCGTCCCTGGCCAGCTCCACGGCCAGGTCGCGGTGGATCTGGGCCCAGCCGGCCGACTGCATGTCGGGGATGTGCAGGTAGCCGAGCCGGCCGCCGGACAGCTCGCGCACCGCGGCCCGCCGACCGGCCACCCAGTCGTGGTAGCGCAGCGGCTCCTCGTCGGCGATCGGGACGACCACCGGGTGGCGCTGGTCGGTGCCGTCCTTGCCGGCCACGGTCAGCTCGACCGGCTGCCCGGCGGTGCCGGCCAGCAGCGGGGCCGGGCCGGTGACCGGGTCCACCGGGCGGCCGTTGACGGCGAGGACCGCGTCGCCCGGGCGGATCGCGGCGCCGGGCGCGGCCAGCGGCGAGCGGGCCCGGGGGTCGGAGGACTCGCCGGGCAGGATGCGGGCGATCCGCCACCGGTCGCCGTCCCTGGCGAGATCCGCGCCGAGCAGGCCCTGGCGCCGGGCGGGCTCGGTGTACCGGCCGTACGGGACGACGTAGGCGTGCGAGGTGCCGAGTTCGCCGTGCACCTCCCAGAGCAGGTCGACCAGGTCGTCGTGCGAGCCGAGGCGTTCCACGAGCGGCCGGTAGCGGTCCAGCACGCCGGCCCAGTCGACGCCGCCGAGGTCGGGGCGCCAGAAGTTGTCGCGCATCAGGCGGCCGTTCTCGGCGTACATCTGCCGCCACTCGGCGGCCGGGTCGACGGTGACCCGCAGCCGGGTCAGGTCGACGCCCACCTCGTCGTCCTCGCCGCCCGCCTTGTGCTCGGCCGGGACGATCCGCAGCTCGCCCCCGTCCAGCACGGCCACCCGGGTGCCGTCCCCGCTGACCACGAAGCCGTCCACGCCGTGCACCAGTTGCTCGACGCGGCGCTTCTTCAGGTCGAAGCGCTCCAGCACCGGCCGGGGCCGCTCGTCCTCGGGCGAGGCCGCCTCGTCGCCGAGTTCGCCGAGCAGCGGGGCGCGGGTCCACAGCACGCCGTCCTTGGCGGCCCTGAGCGCGTCGAACCGGCCGCCCTCGACCGGGAACGGGACGATCCGGTCCGCGATGCCGTCCAGGTCGACCCTGGTCACCGGCGCGGCGTCGCCGGCGGCCTCCTCGCCGTCCGCCTTCCTGCCGCGCGACTCGTCCTCCTCCCCGCCGAGCGGGCGCCCGGCCCGCTGCGGCCCGAACGGGGACGGCGTGTCGGCGGCCAGCGTGATCAGGTACGGGCGGCAGCCGTTGGGGAACGACAGGTCGAAGACGTGCGAGTCGTAGACCGGGTCGAAGTTGCGCACCGACAGGAACGCCAGGTAGCGGCCGTCCGCGGTGAAGGCCGGCGAGGTGTCGATGAAGCGCTCCTGGGTGACCTCGCCGACCGTCCGGGTCGCCAGGTCGGCCAGCACGATCTGGCGCAGCGAGTACGGGCCCAGCCGGTGCACCGGCCGCGACCAGGCCAGCCAGGCCGAGTCCGGGCTGAAGGCCAGCCCGCCGACCTCGCCGTCGGCGCTGCGGTCCAGCTCGTGCACGGTGCCGTCGGCGAGCGCGACCAGCAGGACCCGGCCGTCGTGCACGCCGAGCGCGGCCTGCCTGCCATCCGGGGACACCGCCAGGGAGTTGACCCGGCCGATCCGCCCGGCAGCCAGCCGGCGGCGCTCGGCGCCCTGGGCGTCGGGGGCGAACTCCAGCGCGTCCTCGCCCTCGGCGTCGGACACCCACAGCACGCCCTGGGCGCCGTCCTCGCCCGGCACCACCCGGGCCAGCCGCCCGCGCACCCCCGGGGTCTCGTCCAGCACCCGGGCCGGGCCCTCGCGGTGGGTCAGCCAGTGCACGTCGCCGCGCACCACCACGGCGCCGGCCCGGCCTGTGCGGTCGGGAGCGGCGGACTCCAGCCAGTGCGCGGCGTGCACCGGGCGGGGGCGGCGGCCGCTGCGCGGGCCGGCCAGCCGGATGTCGAGGCGGCGGGGCGCGGCTCCCGCCAGGTCGTCCAGCAGCCAGACGTCGCCGGCCCGGTGGAACACCGCCCGGGTGCCGTCGGTGCCGGCGTTGCGGGCGTAGAAGCCGTCCGGGTCGGTGGTGTGGCGGCGCAGGTCGGAGCCGTCCGGGAGGCTGGAGTAGAGCTCGCCGACGCCCTCGTGGTCGGAGAGGAAGGCGATCCGCTCCCCCACCCACAGCGGCGAGTCGAGCTGGCCGTCCAACTCCTCGTGGACGCGGACGAATTCGTCCCGCCCGATCCACAACTTGCCCGCCCGGCCGCCCCGGTAGCGCTTCCACCAGGCCGGCTCGCGGTTGTTGACGGTGCCCAGCAGCACGCGGTCGCCGCCCGGCTCGAAGGCGAGCCCGCCGACCGGCCCGTACGGCAGCCGCACCGACTCGCCGCCGTCCAGCGGCACGGCGTGCGCCCAGCTGCGGCGCAGGGTCGCCTCACCGGCGGTGGTGAGGGCGATCGGGCGCCCGTCGGCCGTCCAGCCCCGCACCTCGGTCTGCTCGCTGCCCCAGTGGGTGAGCCGCCGGGACGGCCCGCCGTCCACCGGCACCACGTGCACCTCGGGCGCGCCGTCCCGGGTGGAGGTGAAGGCGATGTGCCGCCCGTCGGGGGCGAACCGGGGGTGTCGGACGGGCAGGTGATCGGCCGTCAGCCGCCAGGCCCGGCCACCGTCCAGCGGGGCCAGCCAGACGTCGTCCTCGGCGACGAAGGTGACCAGGTCACCGTGCAGATGGGGGTGGCGCAGGTAGGCGCCCGCAGAGGTGCTCAGGGGTTCCGTCACGCGGTCAGCGTAGGCACGCGCGCGCACGGCGCGGGCCGGTTCGGGCAGACTCCGACCACACGGGCGGGCCGGCTACGACCAGCGGCCGGTGCGCCCCAGCAGCAGGGCGCCGGCGGCCACCCCGGCGGTGGAGGTGCGCAGCACCGAGGGGCCCAGCCGGTACGGCCCGGCGCCCGCCTCGGCGAACGCGGCCAGCTCCTCCGGGGAGACCCCGCCCTCCGGGCCGACCACCAGCACCACGTCCCCGGCCGCGGGCAGCGCGGCCAGCGCCAGCGGCTCGGCGCCCTCCTCGTGCAGCACGGCGGCGAACGCGGCCTGGGCCAGCAGCGGCGCCAGCTGCCGGGTGGTCGCCGGCTCGCGCACCTCGGGGAAGCGCAGCCGGCGGGACTGCTTGCCGGCCTCCCGGGCGGTGGCCCGCCACTTGGCCAGCGCCTTGGCGCCCCGCTCGCCCTTCCACTGCGTGATGCAGCGCGAGGCGGCCCACGGGACGATCACGTCCACGCCGACCTCGGTCATGGTCTCCACCGCGAGCTCGCCGCGGTCGCCCTTGGGCAGCGCCTGGACGACGACGATCCGCGGCGCCGGCTCGGGCTCCCGGCGGACGGCGGCCACCGTGACGTCGATCGCGTCCTTGCCGAGCACCGCGGCGACCGTCCCGTCCACCCCGAGGCCCAGCCCGTCGGCGAGGGTCACCGCCTCGCCCGCCGCCAGCCGCTTCACCGCGGCCGCGTGCCGCCCCTCCGGCCCGTCGAGGCGCACCACGGAGCCGGGCGCGGCGGCGGCGATCCGCTCGGTCTCGACGACGAAGACGGGGGCGGTCATGCGGGGAACCTCCGGGGGGTGGGGCGGATCGGGAACGCGAAAGGGGCGCCGGGCAGAACCCGGCACCCCCGCGCGGACGGCCAGGGCCTGGCGGCCCGGGCTGGGTCCTAGGGCCTAGCGGCCGTTGAACGCGTCCTTGAGGCGCGAGAACAGGCCCTGCTGGCCCGGCGCGAACTGGCCGGACGGCCGCTCCTCGCCGCGCAGCACCGCGAGCCGGCGCAGCAGCTCCTCCTGCTCGGGGTCGAGCTTGGTGGGCGTCTGCACCTCGACATGCACTATCAGGTCGCCTCGGCCGCCGCCGCGCAGGTGCGTGATGCCGCGGCCGTGCAGCGGGATCGACTGGCCGGACTGGGTGCCGGGCCGGATGTCGAGCTCCTCCAGCCCGTCCAGGGTCTGCAACGGCACCTGGGTGCCGAGGGACGCGGCCGTCATCGGGATGGTGACGGTGCAGTGCAGATCGTCCCCGCGCCGCTGGAAGACGGTGTGGGTGGTCTCGGCGATCTCGACGTACAGGTCGCCGGCCGGGCCGCCGCCGGGGCCGACCTCGCCCTCGCCGGCCAGCTGGATCCGGGTGCCGTTGTCGACACCGGCCGGGATCTTGACCGTCAGGGTGCGCCGGGCGCGGACCCTGCCGTCGCCGGCGCACTCCGGGCACGGGGTCGGCACGACGGTGCCGAAGCCCTGGCACTGCGGGCAGGGCCGGGAGGTCATGACCTGGCCCAGGAACGACCGGGTGACCTGGGAGACCTCGCCCCTGCCGCGACACATGTCGCAGGTCTGCGCGGAGGTGCCGGGGGCCGCGCCCTCACCGCTGCACGTGGTGCAGGTGACGGCCGTGTCGACCTGGAGTTCCTTGGTGGTGCCGAAGGCGGCCTCCTCCAGGGTGATCTCCAGCCGGATCATGGCGTCCTGGCCGCGGCGGGTGCGCGAGCGCGGGCCGCGCTGGCCGGCCGCGGCGCCGAAGAAGGCGTCCATGATGTCGGAGAAGCCGAAGCCGGCCGCCCCCGCGCCGAAGCCGCCCGCGCCCCCGCCGCCCGGCGAGAGCGGGTCACCGCCGAGGTCGTAGACCTGGCGCTTCTGCGGGTCGGAGAGCACCTCGTAAGCGGCGTTGATCTCCTTGAACCGCTCCTGCGTCTTCGGGTCCGGGTTGACGTCCGGGTGCAGTTCGCGTGCCAGGCGTCGGAAGGCCTTCTTGATCTCGTCCTGCCCCGCATCCCGTCGGACGCCGAGTACCGCGTAGTAGTCCGTGGCCACCAAATGCTCCGCTTGTTCCGCCTGTAGTAGTGCTGCGACTGGACACCGCCGTCAGAGGTTCCGACGGCGGCCTGTGCTACGACTCGGCCAGGATCTGGCCCACGTACCGCGCCACCGCACGCACCGCCCCCATTGTGCCCGGATAGTCCATCCGGGTCGGACCGATCACACCCAGTTTGGCCACGCTCTCGTCGCCCGAACCGTAACCGACCGACACCACCGAGGTGGAATTCAGCCCCTCGTAGGCGATCTCCCGCCCGATCCGGACCGTCATCGCGGCGTCCGCCGTCTCACCCAGGAGACGGAGCAGGACGACCTGCTCCTCCAGGGCTTCCAGCACCGGCTGGATGGTCAGGGGGAAGTCGTGCCCGAAGCGGGTCAGGTTGGCCGTGCCGGCCAGCATGATCCGCTCCTCGTTCTGCTCGGCGAGCGCTTCGAACAGCGTCGCCAGGACCGTGCTGACGGTCGGGCGGTCCGGCGGCTCGAAACCCGCCGGGAGCTCCTCCAGGAACCCCGGCACGTCCGGCAGCCGCTGACCGACGGCCCGCGCGTTGATCCGGGCCCGCAGGTCCGCCAGGACCGTCTCGCCGACCGGGCCCGGGCAGTCGACCATCCGCTGCTCGACCCGGCCGGTGTTGGTGATCAGGACCAGCATCACCTTGGTCGGGGCCAGCGCCACCAGCTCGATGTGCCGGACGGTGGACCGCGACAGCGAGGGGTACTGCACCACCGCGACCTGCCGGGTGAGCTGGGCGAGCAGCCGCACCGTCCGCATGACCACGTCGTCCAGGTCGACGGCGCCGTCCAGGAAGTGCCGGATCGCCCGGCGCTCGGGGGCGCTCATCGGCTTGACCTCGGCGAGCTTGTCGACGAACAGGCGGTACCCCTTGTCGGTGGGGATGCGCCCGGCGCTGGTGTGCGGCTGGTGGATGTAGCCCTCCTCCTCCAGCGCCGCCATGTCGTTGCGCACGGTCGCCGGGGAGACTCCGAGGTTGTGCCGCTCCACCAGGGCCTTGGAGCCGACCGGCTCCTCGGTGCCCACATAGTCCTGGACGATCGCGCGGAGCACGGCGAGCTTGCGGTCGTCCAGCTGGCGAACCTCACCGGCCATGGGGCACACACCTCCGTCTTCGCACGTTGTCCGTTCGTGTCACGCATGCTGCTGCCCGCTCCGGGAGGATCCCGGCTCCGGCACCCGCTTTGGCACTCTGAACCTGCGAGTGCCAAAACCGTACCTGCCAGTGTAAGGCCCGGGCCCAACGGCAGGAACGGCCCGGCCGGAGTGATCCTGCCCGCAGTTCCCGGCGCGGGGGTGGTGCCGCAGGGCCGTCCGGGTGGCAGCATCGAAGACGACGGCGAATGGAGGAGCAAGCAATGTCGAGCTCGGGCCAGCACACCCGTTTCGCGCCCGACCGCGGCCTGACCGGCCGCATGGTCGTGACGATGTTCGTGATCGGGCTGCTGTACGTCGGTTTCACCGGTCTGCTGATCGTGCTGCTGCGCGGCGCCTGGCCACTGATCGTCCTGATCTCCGGCGGGCTGTTCGTGGCCCAGTTCTGGTTCAGCGACAAGATCACCGAACGGGCGATGGGCGCCCACCAGGTGACCCCTGAGCAGTACCCGCAACTGCACGGCACCATCGACCGGCTCTGCGCGCTGGCCGACATGCCCAAACCCCGGGTGGCGGTCGCCGACAACGACATGCCGAACGCCTTCGCCACCGGCCGCAACCCGCAGAACGCCGTGGTGTGCGTCACCACCGGCCTGCTGCGCCGGCTGGAGCCCGAGGAACTGGAGGGCGTCCTCGCCCACGAGCTGTCCCACGTCGCCCACCGGGACGTCGCGGTGATGACCATCGCCGGCTTCCTCGGCGTCCTCGCCGGGGCCATGACCCGGATCGCCATGTACGGCGGGTTCATGGGCGGCAACCGCAACAACAACGACCAGAACGCGGCCATCGTCGCCCTGATCATCCCGCTGGTGTCGATGGTCGTCTACGCCATCAGCTTCCTGCTCACCCGGCTCCTGTCCCGCTACCGGGAACTCGCCGCCGACCGCGCCGCCGCCCAGCTCACCGGCCGGCCCAGCGCCCTCGCCTCCGCGCTCACCAAGGTCACCGGCCAGATCGCCGCCATCCCCAGCAAGGACCTGCGCCAGGCACAGCCCTACAACGCCTTCTACTTCGCCCCCGCGCTGAGCGCCCGGGAGACCGCCTCGCAGCTGTTCTCCACCCACCCGACGCTGGAGAAGCGGCTCGCGGAGCTGGCGAAGATCTCCGAGCAGCTCGGCCGCTGAGGCCCCGGCCCCCTGCGGCCCTCCCGCCCCCCTCCTGGCTCCTCCCGACTCCCTCCCCCGAAAGGACCGCCGTGGGAATCCTGGACACCCTGTTCGGGCGCACCAAGCCCGTCAAGCCCGACCTCGACCAGCTGTTCGGCGTCCCGTCCGCCGCCCTCACCCTGGAGGCCGCGGCCGGGTTCACCCCCACCGGGCTCGGCTCGGTCTGCTTCGCCGCCGTCGAGGGCGCGGCCTTCGGCCAGGTCGAACAACAGGTGCGGGCGCTGCTCGACGCCGACACCGAGCGCGGCGGCGTCCCGGTCGAGGCCTCCAAGGACGGCTACGGCTACTCCTGGCTGCTCGCCCGGCACACCCCCGAGGAACTGCCGGACCTGGTCAACGACCTGCACGCGGTCAACAGCGAGCTGGAGGCGAACGGCTTCGGGCCGCAACTGCTCTGCTCGCTGGTCGGCTTCCGCAACCCGGACGGGCAGTCGCTGGCCCTGGTCTACCTCTACAAGCGCGGCACCTTCTACCCCTTCGCCCCGATGCCCGGCGGCGGGGAGCGGCGCAACAGCCCGCTGGAGCTCCAGGTCAACGCGACGCTCGGGAACGACCTGCGGCTGGAGAAGGACCTCAGCCGCTGGTTCCCGGTCTGGGGCGCGCCGGGCCTCTGACGGTCCGTCCGTATAGTCGCTTTCATGCACAGCCGCCAGTACGGACCCGACCTGACCCCGCCGTGGAAGAAGCAGCAGCCCGCCCCGGAGGTGACCGCCGAACGGGACCTGGTGGTGGAGGAGGCCGCCACCGGCTTCTGCGGCGCGGTGGTGCGCTGCGAGAAGACCGCCGAGGGCTTCACCGTCACCCTGGAGGACCGCTTCGGCAAGCTCCGGGTGTTCCCGCTGGTGCCGCGCGGCTTCCTGCTGGAGGGCCGGACGGTCACCCTGGTGCGCCCGGCCGGCCCCGCCCCCTCCCGCACGCCGGGCCGCACCGCCTCCGGCTCGGTCGCCGTCCCCGGCGCCCGGGCCCGGGTCGCCCGCGAGTCGCGGATCTACGTCGAGGGCCGGCACGACGCCGAACTGGTCGAGCGGGTCTGGGGCGACGACCTGCGGATCGAGGGCGTGGTCGTCGAATACCTGGAGGGCGTGGACGACCTGCCCGCGATCGTCGCCGACTTCGCCCCCGGCCCGGGCCGGCGCCTCGGCGTCCTGGTCGACCACCTGCTCCCCGGCACCAAGGAGCACCGCATCGCCGCCCAGGTCACCGGCGACGCCGTCCTGGTCGTCGGCCACCCGTACATCGACATCTGGCAGGCCGTGAAGCCCGCCTCCGTCGGCATCCCCGGCTGGCCCGCCGTCCCCCGCGGCGAGGAGTGGAAGGAGGGCGTCTGCCGCCGCCTCGGCTGGCCGGTGAACACCCCCGCCGCCTGGAAGCGGATCCTCTCCACAGTGGACAGCTACAAGGACCTGGAGCCGGAACTGCTGGGCAAAGTCGAGGAGTTGATCGACTTCGTGACGATTCCGGAGTGAGGTCGGTCAGACGTACTGCTGAAAGTCCGTGGTGTCCAGATCGATATCGAGCAGGCCGATGGGGACGGGCTCCCCGAACTTACTGGTCCGCTCGGACATGTACCTCGGGAGCCCGGACCCGGGGTGCTTGCCCAACTCGGTCAGCAGCACGCAGACCCCCTTGATCGGGTCCACGATCAGGTACGCAGGAACGGTGCCCTCGGCGTAGAGCTCCCGCTTGGTCCGGTAATCACGATCGACGCTGGTCTTCGACACCACCTCGACCACCAGGGTGACGGCAGGCGACGGCAGCAGTCGTCCGTGCTCCTCGACCGCCCCGCGTTCGAAGACGACCAGGTCGGGCTGGGGTTCGCTCGCCTGGCCGGGGATCCTCAGGTCCTGGGTCGTGAGCGGACGCCACCGGCCGTACGGAAGCTGGTGCTGAATCGCCAGGACGATGAGGTTGTGGACCATGTCAGGCCCCGCCATCATCACGATTTCCCCCCTGATGAGCTCGGCCTTGACGCCTTCCGGCACCTCCAGGTTCTCGAAGATCCCGGTCATCCGATCATCGATGGCGGTCATCGCACGCTCCCTCCGACGGCTGACACCCACGCTAACGAATGTCAGTCCACCAGGTCACGTACGACCGCGTCGGCGAGCAGGCGGCCCTGGAGGGTGAGGACGGCGCGGCCCCCGGCGTACGGCTCGGCGGCGAGGAGGCCGTCGGCGAGGTGGCGGGCGGCGGCGGCGCGGCCGGTGTCGGTGAGGAGGGTGAGCGGGATGCCCTCGGCGAGGCGCAGTTCCAGCAGGATGCGCTCGACCCGGCGGTCCTCCTCGGCGAGCACCTCGCGGCCCAGGGCGGGGGTGCGGCCCTCGGCGAGGGCCTGGGCGTAGGCGGCGGGGTGCTTGGCGTTCCACCAGCGGACGCCGCCGACGTGGCTGTGCGCGCCCGGGCCGGCGCCCCACCAGTCGGCGCCGGTCCAGTACAGCTCGTTGTGGCGGCAGCGGCCCTCGGGGGTGGTGGCCCAGTTGGAGACCTCGTACCAGGTGTAGCCGGCGGCGCTGAGCGCCTGTTCGGCGATGAGGTAGCGGTCGGCGTGCACGTCGTCGTCGATCATCGGCAGTTCGCCGCGCTTGACCCGGGCGGCGAGCTTGGTGCCGTCCTCGACGATCAGGGAGTACGCGGAGACGTGGTCGGGCCCGGCGCCGATGGCGGCGTCCAGGGAGGCGCGCCAGTCGTCGTCGGACTCGCCGGGGGTGCCGTAGATGAGGTCCAGGTTGACGTGGTCGAAGCCGGCGGCGCGGGCCTCGGCGACGCAGGCCTCGGGGCGGCCGGGGGTGTGGTGGCGGTCGAGCAGCTTCAGGACGTGCGGGCGGGTGCTCTGCATGCCGAAGGAAATCCGGTTGTAGCCGCCCTCGCGCAGTTCGGCCAGGTAGGCCGGGTCGACGGACTCCGGGTTGGCCTCGGTGGTGACCTCGGCGCCGTCGGCGAGCCCGAACTCCTCGCGCAGCGCGGCGAGCATCTTCACCAGGTCGCGGGCGGGCAGCAGGGTGGGGGTGCCGCCGCCGAGGAAGACGGTCTGCACCGGCAGGTCGACCGGGCCGAGGACCTGGCGGGCCAGCCGGATCTCGGCGACCACGTTGTCCGCGTAGGTCTCCTGGGAGGCGACCGCCCCGGAGGAGCGCAGTTCGGTGGCGGTGTAGGTGTTGAAGTCGCAGTAGCCGCAGCGGCTGGCGCAATAGGGCACGTGCAGGTAGAAGCCGAACGGCCGCTGCCCGAGACCGGTGCGGGCGGATGCGGGCAGGGAACCGTCGGACGGCACCGGTTCGCCGTCGGGGAGTGCGGAGGGCATGACCCCATTGTCCCGTACGGCTCACCCGAACCGGTGAGCCGTACGGGGGCGGGGCCGATCAGGCCTCGTTGGCGCCCGCGTACATCGCGGTGACGGCGTCCGCGTAGGTCCGCTCGACCACCGGGCGCTTGATCTTCAGGCTCGGGGTGAGCTCGCCGTGCTCGATGTCGAGATCGCGCGGCAGCAGGTGGAACTTCTTGATCGTCTGCCAGCGCTGGAGGTCGGCGTTGAGCCGCTTGACGAAGCCCTCGATCAGCTGGTGCACCTGCGGGTCGGCGGTCACCTCGGCGTAGGACTTGCCCTTCAGCCCGTGCTCGGCGGCCCACGGCATGATGACCGCCTCGTCCAGGCCGATCAACGCGGTGCAGAAGTTGCGGCCGTTGCCGATCACGAGGATGTTGCTGACGAACGGGCAGACCGCCTTGAACCTGCCCTCGACCTCGCTGGGCGCGACGTACTTGCCGCCGGAGGTCTTGAACAGGTCCTTCTTGCGGTCGGTTATCCGCAGGAAGCCGTCGGGGCCGAGCTCGCCGATGTCCTCGGTGTGGAACCAGCCGTCGGCCTCCAGCACCTCGGCGGTCTTCTCGGGCAGGTCGTGGTAGCCGCGCATGACGCCGGGGCCGCGCAGCAGGATCTCGCCGTCCTCGGCGATCCGGACCTCGGTGCCGGGCAGCGGGCGGCCCACGGTGCCGATCCGGATGTCCTCCTCACGGTTGACGCAGGAGCCGGCGCTGGTCTCGCTGAGGCCGTAGCCCTCCAGGATCGGCACGCCGGCGCCGAGGAAGAAGTAGCCGATCTCGGGCGCGAGCGCGGCGCTGCCGGAGACGGCGCCGCGCAGCCGGCCGCCGAAGGCCGCGCGGATCTTGGCGTAGACCAGTTTGTCGGCCAGGCCGTGCTGGAGCCTGAGGCCCAGCGGGGCGGTGCCGGTGCCGGTGCCGGTGGCGATCCGGCTCTCCTGGACGGCGCGGGCGTGCTCGCGGGCGACCTTGGCGGCCCACCGGAAGATCTTGTACTTGGCGCCGCCCTCGGCCCGGGCCCGGCCGGCGATGCCGTTGTAGACCTTCTCGAAGATGCGCGGCGCCGAGGCCATCACGGTCGGCCGGATGACCGGCAGGTTGTGGATGATCCGGTCGACCCGGCCGTCCACGGCCATCACGTGGCCGGTGGCGATCTGGCCGGAGATCAGCGTCTTGCCGAACACGTGCGACAGCGGCAGCCACATGAACTGGACGTCGTCGGAGCGCAGCAGCCCGCTGGCCTCCTGGGCCCGGGCCTCGTACGCCCAGCAGTCGTGCACCAGGCGCACGCCCTTGGGGCGGCCGGTGGTGCCGGAGGTGTAGATGAGGGTGGCCAGCTGCTCCTTGTCGAGCGCGGCGACGGTCTTCTCGACCGCGTCCGGGTGCTGCTCCAGGTACTCGGCGCCGCGCTGCTCCAGCTCGGCGAGAGTGAGCACGGTGAGGGCGTTCAGACCCTCGGCCTCGGGGGTACTGGCCTCTGGGGCGCCCGCCTCGGCGGCATCAGTCCCAGCGGCGTCACTCCCGGCGGCGTCGGCCTCGGGGGCGTCGGCCTCGGGGGCGTCGAAGAGGATGACGGTCCGCAGCTCGGGCAGCTGTCCGAGCTGGTCGACGGCCTTGGCGAGTTGGGCGGAGTTCTCCGCGAACAGCGCCCTGGAACCGGAGTTGGAGAGGATGAACGCGGTCTCGTCGGCGTTGGTGCTGGGATAGACGGTCGTGGTGGCGGCACCCGCGCACATGTTCCCGAGGTCGGCGATGATCCATTCGAGCCGGGTGGAGGAGGCGAGCGCCACCCGGTCCTCCGGCTGGATGCCGAGCGCCATCAGCCCGGCGGCCACCGCCTTGACCCGGGCCGCGGTCTGCGCCCAGGTCAGCGAGCGCCACTGCTCGGCGCCGGGGGCGCTGTCCGCGGCGTGCTCGTCGACCGGGGCCGGGTAGCGGTAGGCCTCGGCGTTCGGGGTGGCGGCGACCCGCTCCAGGAAGAGGTGGGCGACGGAGGCGGGACGCCCGGCGACCAAGTCGGCACTGCCGGAGTCGATCAGGGACTGCGCGGAACTCAACGAGGACCTCCGGGGGCGGGTGGCCGTCTGAGGGATGGTTTCGGCGCCCGTGGGGGGCGGTCGCCGGGCCCCCGGTCAACCCTGGCGATACCGGCGAGTAACAAGGGGGCAATCAGCAGCCTAGGGGGAAACCGGTCATTCCGTAAGAGGGCGGGGCCCGGCCGGCACACCACCGCGCCACCGGTGCCCGACGACGACTCCGCCCCGCGCCCCGGTGAACCCCTGCAACCGGGCCCGCCGTACGGTTCGGCAAAGGACTGGGCAAACCTGCGATCCACAACTCGTGAATCTCCTGTACGAGTCCACCAAAGAACGAGAATCGGGATGCGAATCCACCCGTCGACGACAAGAGTGTGCCAGTGCTGATCAGACTTCTCAGGGCGTACCTGCGCCCGTACTCCCGACCGATCGCGCTGCTCGTGGGGCTCCAACTGGTGTCCACCCTGGCGGCGCTCTACCTGCCGACGCTCAACGCCGACATCATCGACGACGGCGTGGTCAAGGGCGACACCGGCTACATCCTGCAAGTGGGCGGGGTGATGATCGGCATCACCCTGGTCCAGGCGCTCTGCTCGATCGGCGCCGTCTACTACGGATCCCGCACCGCCATGGCCTTCGGCCGGGACGTCCGCGCCGCCGTCTTCGACCGGGTGCAGAGCTTCTCCGCCCGCGAGGTCGGCCAGTTCGGCGCCCCCTCGCTGATCACCCGCACCACCAACGACGTCCAACAGGTCCAGATGCTGGCCCTGATGAGCTTCACGCTCATGGTGGCCGCCCCGATCATGTGCGTCGGCGGCATCATCATGGCCCTCAACCAGGACGTGCCGCTGTCCGGCCTGCTGCTCGCGGTCATCCCGCTGCTCGGCGCCGTCGTCCTCCTCCTGGTCCGCTCGCTGCGCCCCAAGTTCCGCAGCATGCAGACCCGGATCGACACCGTGAACCGGGTCCTGCGCGAGCAGATCACCGGCATCCGGGTCATCCGCGCCTTCGTCAAGGACGACCACGAGCAGGCCCGCTTCGCCAAGGCCAACGGGGACCTCACCGACACCGCCCTCCAGGTCGGCCGGCTGATGTCGTTCATGTTCCCGGCCGTGATGCTGGTCGTGAACGTCTCCAGCGTCGCCGTGCTCTGGTTCGGCGCCCACCGGATCGACAACGGCGGCATGCAGATCGGCGCGCTCACCGCCTTCCTCTCCTACCTGATGCAGATCCTGATGAGCGTCATGATGGCCACCTTCATGTTCATGATGGTGCCGCGCGCCGAGGTCTGCGCCGAGCGCATCGAGGAGGTCCTCGGCACCTCCTCCAGCGTCGTCCCGCCCGCCGCGCCGATCACCGAGGTGCTGCGCCGCGGCAACCTGGAACTGCGCGACGTCGACTTCCGCTACCCCGGCGCCGAAGCCTCGGTGCTGCGCGGCATCGCCATCACCGCCCGCCCCGGCGAGACCACCGCCGTCATCGGCTCCACCGGCAGCGGCAAGTCCACCCTGCTCGGACTCGTGCCCCGGCTGTTCGACGCCACCTCCGGCCAGGTCCTGCTCGACGGCGTCGACGTGCGCGAACTCGCCCCCGAGACGATCGCCGAGAGCGTCGGCCTCGTCCCGCAGAAGCCCTACCTGTTCTCCGGCACCGTCGCCAGCAACCTCCGCTACGGCCGACCCGACGCCACCGACGAGGAACTCTGGCACGCCCTGGAGATCGCCCAGGCCAAGGACTTCGTCGAGGAACTGGCCGAAGGCCTGGACGCCCCGATCGCCCAAGGCGGCGGCAACGTCTCCGGCGGCCAGCGCCAACGCCTGGCCATCGCCCGGGCCCTGGTCCGCCAGCCCGACGTCTACCTGTTCGACGACTCCTTCTCGGCGCTCGACTACGCCACCGACGCCAGGCTGCGCAAGGCCCTCGCCCGCGAGACCTCCGACGCCACCGTGCTGATCGTCGCCCAGCGCGTCTCCACCATCCGCGACGCCGACCGGATCATCGTCCTCGACGAAGGCGCGGTCGTCGGCACCGGCACCCACCACGAACTGATGGCCGACAACCCGACGTACCGGGAGATCGTGCTCTCCCAGCTCACCGAGCAGGAGGCGGCGTGACCACCCCCGGCAAGCCCGACGCGGACACCAGGACCGCGGACACCGCGACAGCGGACCCCGAGGCCGCGGACACCAGAACCGCGGACCCCGAGACCACGGACACCACACAACCCGACCCGGACACCAAGGCCGCGGACCCCGCCGACGAACTGCCCAGCGACTCGCAGGCCGCCGCCGCCCGCCGCGGCCCCGCCGGACCGGGCCGCTTCATGGGCGGCCAGGGCACCGAGAAGTCCATGGACTTCAAGGGCTCCGGCAAGCGGCTGCTCGCCCTGCTGCGCCCCGAACGCAACCTGATCTCCGGCGTGCTGGCCCTCGGCGTGCTCAGCATCGGCTGCGCCGTCACCGGCCCCAAGGTCCTCGGCAACGCCACCGACCTGATCTTCGCCGGCGTCGTCGGCGCCCGCTTCGAACCCGGCACCTCCAAGGCGCAGATCGTCGAGGGGCTGCGCGCCCACGGCGAGAGCGGCGTCGCCGGCCTGCTCTCCTCGGTGGACTTCACCCCCGGCCAGGGCATGGACTTCGGCGCCATCGGCACCGTCCTGCTCTGGGTGCTGGTCATCTACCTCGCCTCCGCCCTGTTCGGCATCGTCCAGGGCCGGCTGGCCACCACGGCGATCCAGCGGGCCGGCTACCGGCTGCGCCAGGACGTCGAGGCCAAAATCGCCCGACTGCCGCTCAGCTACTTCGACAAGCAGCCGCGCGGCGAGGTGCTCAGCCGGGTCACCAACGACATCGACAACATCAGCCAGTCCATGCAGCAGACCATGGGACAGGTCGTCAACTCGCTGCTCACCGTGGTCGGCGTGCTGGCGATGATGTTCTGGATCTCCCCGCTGCTGGCAACGATCGCCCTGGTCTCGGTGCCGCTGTCGGTGGTCGTCGCCGCCAAGGTCGGCAAGCGGGCGCAGCCCCAGTTCGTCCAGCAGTGGAAGTCCACCGGCCAACTCAACGCGCACATCGAGGAGATGTACACCGGCCACACCCTGGTCAAGGTGTTCGGCCGCCAGCGCGAGTCCGCCGAGACCTTCCGCGAGCACAACGAGGCGCTGTACACCTCCAGCTTCCGGGCGCAGTTCATCTCCGGGATCATCCAGCCCGCGATGATGCTGATCGGCAACCTGCAGTACGTGCTCGTCGCGGTCGTCGGCGGCCTGCGGGTGGCCAGCGGCGCGCTGTCCATCGGCGACGTGCAGGCGTTCATCCAGTACTCGCGGCAGTTCAGCCAGCCGCTCACCCAGGTCGCCAGCATGGCCAACCTGGTGCAGTCCGGGGTCGCCTCCGCCGAGCGCGTCTTCGAACTGCTGGACGCCCCCGAGCAGACCCCCGAACCGGCCGTGTCCGAGCGGCCCGACACCATCCACGGCCGGGTCGCCTTCCAGGACGTGTCCTTCCGCTACGACCCCGAGAAGCCGCTCATCGAGGACCTCTCGCTCAAGGTCGAACCCGGCCAGACCGTCGCCATCGTCGGCCCCACCGGCGCCGGCAAGACCACCCTGGTCAACCTCCTGATGCGGTTCTACGAGGTCAGCTCCGGACGCATCACCCTCGACGGGGTCGACGTCTCCGCGATGTCCCGCGAGGACCTGCGCTCCGGCATCGGCATGGTGCTCCAGGACACCTGGCTGTTCGGCGGCACCATCGCCGACAACATCGCCTACGGCGCCCAGGGAGCCACCCGCGAGCAGGTCGTCGAGGCCGCCAAGGCCGCCCACGTCGACCGCTTCGTGCGCACCCTGCCGGACGGCTACGACACCGTCATCGACGACGACGGCGCCGGGGTCAGCGCGGGCGAGAAGCAGCTGATCACCATCGCCCGGGCGTTCCTCGCCCAGCCGTCGATCCTCGTCCTGGACGAGGCGACCAGCTCCGTCGACACCCGCACCGAGGTGCTGATCCAGCGGGCCATGGCCCGGCTGCGCACCGGCCGCACCAGCTTCGTGATCGCGCACCGGCTCTCCACCATCCGGGACGCCGACGTGATCCTGGTGATGGAGAACGGCTCGATCGTCGAACAGGGCTCGCACGACGAGCTGATCGCCGCTCACGGCGCCTACGCGCGGCTGTACCAGGCGCAGTTCGCGGAGGCCGTGGCCGAGGTGGACTGACCGCCGCACACCGCCGGTGCCGAGCCGGGGCGGGCCCGAACCGCCCCGGCTCCTCGTCCGCGGCGCGCTGCGGCGGGGGAAGCTGCGGCGGGGGAAGCTGCGGCGGTCCGCTCCGGCGGGGAAACTGCGGCGGCCCGCTCCGGCGGCCCGCTCCGGTGGAGAGAACGAGGAGGGGCCCGGGCGGTTGTCCGCCCGGGCCCCTCTCACGCGCCTGTGGTTACTTCTTTTCCTTCGGCGCCTCGGCGTCTGTGGACAGCGCGGCGATGAAGGCCTCCTGCGGGACCTCCACGCGGCCGACCATCTTCATCCGCTTCTTGCCTTCCTTCTGCTTCTCCAGCAGCTTGCGCTTGCGCGAGATGTCACCGCCGTAGCACTTGGCGAGGACGTCCTTGCGGATCGCGCGGACCGTCTCACGGGCGATCACCCGGGAGCCGATGGCCGCCTGGATCGGCACCTCGAACTGCTGGCGCGGGATCAGCTTCTGCAGCTTGCCCGCCATCATCACGCCGTAGCCGTAGGCCTTGTCCTTGTGCACGATCGCGGAGAAGGCGTCCACCGCGTCACCGTGCAGCAGGATGTCGACCTTCACCAGCTGGGCGGACTGCTCGCCGATGGGCTCGTAGTCGAGCGAGGCGTAGCCGCGGGTCTTGGACTTCAGCTGGTCGAAGAAGTCGAAGACGATCTCGGCGAGCGGAAGGGTGTAGCGCAGCTCGACCCGGTCCTCGGACAGGTAGTCCATGCCCTGGAGGTTGCCGCGGCGGGACTGGCAGAGCTCCATGATCGCGCCGACGAACTCGTTGGGCGCCAGGATGGTGCCGCGCACGACCGGCTCGTACACCTCGGCAAGCTTGCCGGTCGGGAACTCGCTCGGGTTGGTGACGATGTGCTCGGTGCCGTCCTCCATGACCACCCGGTAGACCACGTTCGGGGCGGTGGAGATCAGGTCGAGGTTGAACTCGCGCTCCAGGCGCTCCCGGATGATCTCCAGGTGCAGCAGGCCGAGGAAGCCGCAGCGGTAGCCGAAGCCGAGCGCGACCGAGGTCTCCGGCTCGTACACCAGCGCGGCGTCGTTCAGCCGCAGCTTGTCCAGGGCGTCGCGCAGCAGCGGGTAGTCCGAGCCGTCCAGCGGGTACAGGCCGGAGAACACCATCGGGCGCGGCTCCTTGTAGCCGCCCAGCGCCTCGGTCGCACCCTTGTGCATCGAGGTGATGGTGTCACCCACCTTGGACTGCCGGACGTCCTTCACGCCGGTGATGATGTAGCCCACCTCGCCGACGCCCAGGCCGTCGGCGACCTTCGGCTCGGGCGAGATGACGCCGATCTCCAGCAGCTCGTGGGTGGCGCCGGTGGACATCATCGCGATCCGCTCGCGCTTGGTGAGCTGCCCGTCCACGACACGCACGTAGGTGACCACGCCGCGGTAGGAGTCGTACACCGAGTCGAAGATCATCGCGCGGGCCGGGGCGTCCTTGACGCCGACCGGGGCCGGGATGGTGTTGACGATGTGGTCCAGCAGGTCCTCGACGCCGAGGCCGGTCTTGGCGCTGACCTGCAGCACGTCCGAGGGGTCGCAGCCGATGATGTGCGCGATCTCCGCCGCGTACTTCTCCGGCTGGGCGGCCGGCAGGTCGATCTTGTTCAGCACCGGGACGATCGTGAGGTCGTTCTCCAGCGCCAGGTACAGGTTGGCGAGGGTCTGCGCCTCGATGCCCTGGGCCGCGTCGACCACCAGGATGGTGCCCTCGCAGGCCGCGAGGGAGCGGGACACCTCGTACGTGAAGTCCACGTGGCCGGGGGTGTCGATCATGTTGAGGATGTGCGTCGTCCCGGCATTCGGACCGGTCTTCGGCGCCCACGGGAGGCGGACCGCCTGCGACTTGATGGTGATGCCGCGCTCGCGCTCGATGTCCATGCGGTCGAGGTACTGGGCGCGCATCTGCCGCGGGTCGACGACGCCGGTGATCTGCAGCATCCGGTCTGCGAGCGTCGACTTGCCGTGGTCGATGTGGGCGATGATGCAGAAGTTGCGGATCAGCGCCGGGTCGGTACGGCTGGGCTCTGGCACATTGCTGGGGGTCGCGGGCACCTTGGTCCGATTCTCCGTTGGTCCGGGGCCGGGGGTGTCCTGGTCATCGCTGACCGGTTTTCCCGGGGACCGGACAGTCTCGTCCGATCGAAATAGTTCCTCCCATCTTCCCACGACCACGGCGCGGACCGCCGTTCGGTCCGCCCGGACCTTCTCCGGGCCCGCGCCAGGCGGCAGGATGACACCCCGTGATCCTCGAAAGCGCCCTGCTCGACGTCCTGCCCGGACAGGAGGACGAGTTCCTCGCCGCCTTCGCCGAGGCCCGGCCCCTGATCGCCGTCCAACAGGGCTTCCGCTCCCTGCACCTGCGGCGCTGCCTCGACGAAGGACGCGGCTCGCGATTCCTCCTCCAGGTGGAATGGGAGACGCTCGCGGACCACACCGAGGGCTTCCGCCGCTCAGCCGAGTACCGGCAGTGGCGGGAGCTGCTGCACCGCTTCTACCGGCCGTTCCCGGAGGTCGAGCACTACGGGGAGCCGGTGCTCAGTGCGTAGCCGACCCACTACTGCGCAGGCGACCCGCCGTGGGGCCGGGCTCCCGGTTTGGGGCGGGTGGCGGGCCCCTGGTAGCGTGGGCTGCTGCACCTGGCCCCGGCATGCCCTCTCAGCTGCCCGGCGGCCGCGCGGTGCAGCCCGTTCAATCCTTTTAGACAAGACTGAGGCTCCTTCGTGGCGAACATCAAGTCCCAGATCAAGCGCAACAAGACCAACGAGAAGGCGCGCCTGCGCAACAAGGCCGTCAAGTCCTCGCTGAAGACCGCCCTGCGCAAGGCCCGCGAGGCCGCTGCCGCCGGCGAGACCGAGAAGGCCACCGTGCTGGCCCGCGCCGCCTCCAAGGCGCTGGACAAGGCCGTGAGCAAGGGCGTCATCCACGCCAACCAGGCCGCCAACAAGAAGTCGGCCATCACCAAGCGCGTCAACACGGCCGCCCAGGCCTGACGCCCCGGGGGCCTCGGCCCCCACCGCCTCGGGACGGACCCGGCCCTCTACCCGGACCCCTGAGGCGCGTGAGACTCGCACCGCACGCGGCCTGCGTTCGCCACGCGGGTGCGGTGTACGAAGCAGTACGACAGGCGCCGCAGTCGGCCTCTCTCCAGAGGCCCACTGCGGCGCCTGTCGCGTTCCGCGGCCCGACCACTGTCGTCGGTCACGCGTGTCTGGGGTTCCGGGGCTCGGGGGCTCGGGGGCTCCGGCGGCGCTGCGGGCCGGCGCCTGGGGGACCGTCCGCTCGATGGGCACGTAGGCGGTGGCACGTAGGCGGTGGCAGGTGGGTCGGCAAGTAGCCGGGTAGCCGGGTAGCCGGGTCCGGCTCGTCCCGGGTTCGGTCCGGTGGCCGCGCCGCCGTCAGTACGCCGGGCGGGACCCGGCCCGGGCCGCCCGGGCGACGGCCACCACCGCGCGCTCCAGCGCGAAGGCCGGATCGTCCGAGCCGCCCTTGACGGCGGCGTCGGCCTGGGCGATCGCGGTCAGCGCGGTGGCCACCCCGTCGCCCGTCCAACCGCGCATCTGCTGGCGCACCCGATCGACCTTCCACGGCGGCATGCCCAACTCGCGGGCCAGGTCCGCCGGACGCATGTTCCGCCCGGTGGTCGCCAGCCGCCCGATGCTGCGCACGCCGGAGGCCAGTGCGTAGGTGATGCCGGTCGGCGGCTGGCCCACCGCCAGCGCCCAGCGCAGCCGCTCCAGTGCCTCCGCGGCCCGGCCGGTGACCGCCAGGTCGGCCACCTCGAAGCCCGTCGCCTCGGCCCGGCCGCTGTAGTAGCGGGCCACCACCGTCTCGTCGATCGCGCCCTCGACGTCCGAGGTCAGCTGGCTGCACGCGGCCGCCAGCTCGCGCAGGTCGCTGCCGAGCGAGTCCAGCAGGGCCTGGCAGGCCTCCGGTGTGGCCGAGCGGCCCAGCGTACGGAACTCGCCCCGGACGAAGGCCAGCCGCTCGTTCGCCTTGGTCAGCTTCGCGCACGCCACCTCGCGACCGCCCGCCTTGCGCCCGGCGTCCAGCAGGCCCTTGCCCTTGGCCCCGCCCGCGTGCGCCAGCACCATGATCACTTCTTCGGCCGGCGCCTCGATGTACGCCTTGACCTCCTTCACCGAGTCGGCGGAGAGGTCCTGCGCGGCCCGCACCACGATCACCTTGCGCTCGGCGAACAGCGACGGCGTGGTCAGCTCGGCCAGGCTGCCCGGCTGCAGGCTGCCGGGCGGCAGATCCCGCACGTCGGTGTCCGGGTCCGCCGCCTTCGCCGCCGCCACCACCTGGGCAACCGCGCGGTCCAGCAGCAGCTCCTCCTGGCCGACCGCGAGGGTCAGCGGGGCGAGCAGGTCGTCGGGTGCACTCTTCCTGGCCATCGCCTACCAGCATCCCACGGGGCGCGGACACTCCCGCCCGGGGCGACCCCGGCCCCCGGCCCCGCCCGGTCCCGCCTCTCCAGCCCGACCTGCCCGACCCGGCCCGCCCGACCCGACCTGCCCGACCGCGCCGATCACCCGACCTGGAGAATGGTCCGGTGACCGAGAACCACACCACCGACCTGCCGGACGTCAACGACCCGCACGCCCGGCAACTGCTCGTCCTGCCCGACCGCGACGCCGCCGAGGACGCCTCCGAGGAGCTCAGCGCCGCCCACCCCGACCTCGGCGAGCTCGACCTCGTCCGGGACGCCCTGGCCGGCGAGGACGACGCCGAGGACGCCCAGTGGCTGGTCGTCGTCGAGCCCCCGGAGGAGGGCTGGACCCCGGCCCTGCTGCGCGCCCTCGACGCCCTCGCCGTCGAGCACGAGGGCTGGCGCGAGGAAGGCTGACCCGGCCGGCCCTTCCACCAGCTCGCGTTCGACGGTCGAGCGCGACGCACCACCGCAGGTGCCCGTACTTCGGCGCGCTCCGGGCGGGGCCCGGAG
>NZ_JBHWIR010000017.1:0-1467 GCF_042731835.1 Kitasatospora sp. NPDC059817
CAGGCCCGGGGCACCGGCGGGGTGGGCGCGGCGCTGCGCACGATGGGGCGGTTGCTGCGCAACCTGCCGTTCCTCGGGCTGGCACTGACCAGCGCCTTCGCCTTCGGCGCGCTGTTCGGCTACATCAGCGGGTCGTCCACGGTGCTTCAGCACGTGTACCAGGTCTCGCCGCAGACCTACAGCCTGCTCTTCGGGGCGAACTCGCTGGCCATCGTCGTCATGACGCAGTTGAACGGACGGGTACTCGCGCGCCGCTTCGCTCCGCGGGGGCTGATGCTGGCCGGGCTGGCGACGGCGGTGGTCGCCGGGGTGGCGCTGGTGTTGCTGACGGCGGTCTGGGACTTCGGGCTGGTCGGGTTCTGCCCGCCGTTGTTCGTGATGATGGGCAGCATGGGTGTGGTCCTGCCGAACACGGCCGCGCAGGCGCTCAGCCTGGTCGAGCCGCGGGCGGCCGGGACGGCGTCGGCGCTGCTCGGCACCGGCAACTTCCTGTGCGGGGCGGTGGTCGCACCGCTGAGCAGTCTCGGCGGCCGGCCGTCGGCGGTGCTGCTGGCGGTGGTCGTCCTGGCGAGCGGAGTGCTGGCGATGGCGGCGTACGTGACGCTGTGCCGGCCCGGGCGGATGAAGACGGCGGAGGCCGAGGTGGTGGCGGGGAGCTGACGGCGGACGGCCGCTGGCCGGCGACGAACAGCGAACAGCGGACAACGAACAACAAACAGATAACAGCTGACAGATAATGAAATCTGTCAGCTGTTATCTGTTATCCGTTCCCTGTTGACCGTCAGCCGTCAGCCATCAGCCGTCAAGCGCAGCTCAGGCGATCGAGAAGTCGTCGCCGAAGACGTTGCCCTGGCCGTACCAGCCGTGCAGGTACACGGTGACGGTGCCGGAGGCGCCGGTGGTGAAGGGGACGGTCAGCTTGGTCCAGCCGGAGGCGTTGGTCCAGGAGCTGGCGGTGGCGTCACCGCTGACGCCGAGGTACGCGTAGTTGCCCTGCACCCAACCACTCAGCGTGTAGCTGGTGTTGGCCTTCAGCGTGACGGTCTGCGAGCACTCGCCGGTCTGGCCGGCGGTCGCCGCCGCCTGGAGCGCGTAGGACCCGGAGTGGACCGGGGTGGAGACCACGGCGCCGCCGCTCTGGCAGGTCCACGGGGCGAGGCTGCCGGTCTCCAGGCCGCCGTTGACCAGGCCGGTGGGCGGCGGGGTCGTCCCGGTGACGGTCAGCGCGTACGTGGCGGTGTGGGTGCCGGACGGCCCGGTGGCGGTCACGGTGAGCGGGTAGCTGCCCGCCGTGGCGGCCGAGGTGGTGGCGATGTTGAGGGTGGCGCCGGTGCCGGCGGTGACGCTGCCGGGGGTGACGGTGGCGGTGACGCCGGCCGGGGCGCCGCTGACCGACAGGTTGAGGTTCTGCGCCGAGCCCGCCGTCACCGCCGTGGCGATGGCCGCGGACGTGGACGAACCAGCGGG
>NZ_JBHWIR010000017.1:1563-16083 GCF_042731835.1 Kitasatospora sp. NPDC059817
GACGCCGGCCGGGGCGCCGCTGACCGACAGGTTGAGGTTCTGCGCCGAACCCGCCGTCACCGCCGTGGCGATGGCCGCGGACGTGGACGAACCAGCGGTGACCGTCGCGGAGTTGGGGTTGACGGCCACGGAGAAGTCGTTGGTCACCGTCGATCCGCTGGTGAACGGCGCGAAGATGTGGGTGAAGTCCCAGGTGTTCTGGCTGATGCCGGAGCAGGAGTCGTCCCCCGCCTTGCCCGGGCAGCCGCCGTTGTCGCGCTGGAGCGCCCAGAAGGACAGCGTGTTGATGCCCTTCGACACCGCCCAGTTGTAGACGGTGGTGGCGTTGGCCACGGTGAAGGTCTCGGCCGCGCCGTAGTCGTCGATGCCGGGCATCTCGGTGATCCCGATCGAACCCCACAGCTGGGCGGGGGTCTTGGTCGGGTAGAGCTTGGCGAGCTGGTTGTAGAGGCCCTGCGCGGAGGTCTGGGTGTCGGCCGCCATGTCGTGGGTGGCGCCGTCGTAGTAGTCGAAGGTCATCATGTTGACGACGTCGATCCGGGCGTTGTTGCTGACCGCGTTCTTCAGCACGGCGAGGCCGCTGGAGGCCAGGCCGGTGGTGGTGGTCGGCAGCGTGTAGGAGAACTGGACGTTGCGCCCGTTGGCGGCTGCCCAGTCCTGCACGATCTTGATCGCCTTGTTGCGGCGGTCGATTCCGGCCGTGTTGGTCAGTGAGTTGTCCTCGATGTCGAGGTCGATCCGGCTGACGTCGTAGGTGGTGACGAGGTTCTCGAAGGCTGCCGCGATCTGGTTGACGTCGGTGCAGCTGTCGGCCAGTTCGGTGCCGGTGTTGTCGGCGGTGTAGCCGCCGAAGGAGGGGATCACGTCCCCGCCGTTGGCCCGGATGGTGGCGATGTCGGCGCCGAAGGTCGAGGAGGAGACCGGCTTTGAGGTGTCGCCGTTCCAGTACGGGGTGCAGGAGCCCTTGGTGGCGGCCTGGAGGAACGCCATCGTCAGGTGCTTGGCCCCGGACTGGGCGGCCAGGGTGGCGGGGCTCTGCCCGGTCCAGGACTCGAAGTAGGGGGCGAAGACCCGGCTGGGGAGCGGGGTCGCGGCCTGGGCGGAGCCCGTCCCGGCGGCGACCAGGCCAGCCGACGCGGCCAGCGTGGCACAGGCCGTCAGGGCCGCCTGGATGGTTCTGCGTAGACGCATGGATTCTCCAACATACGTGGTGGGGCAGGACGTTGGGGATACGCGCATGATCGGGGCGCGACGGCCGTGTGGGGTCGGCCGCGCGGGCCCGGACGTGCGGACGTGTGGGTGTGCGGGTGTGCTGACGTGCGGGACTGCTGGGTGTCCGGATGTGCGGGTGTCCGGGGGTGCGGGCGCGCGGAAGCCCACCGACTCGCGCGGAGGCGGGTGGCGGGTACGCGTGTGCGCACGCCGTACGGAGCGGGGGTGGTGCGGGACAGGGCAGGGCAGGGCAGTGCCTCAGCCGCCGGTGGTCACACCCCCACAGTGCATCCCGGTCGGATCGACATGCTTATGGTTGGACTAGACCACTGGTCTGTCAAGAGACCTAACAGTTCGTCAACACACCGCCCCCGTGGCCGAAGGGCCGCCCGATCGGCCGGGTGTGCGCGGTGCGGCCGGGGCTGTGGAGGTGGGCGGTGCGGCGGAGGTGGCCGGTGGTGCGGGGTGGCCGCGCTGCCGAAGGGCGGATGCACCGAAAAGTGGCGCCGCCGAAGAATGGAGGTGCCGTGGCCGCGCGCCCGGGCCGGGGGGGGGCGGCGCCGGGGGGCGGGGGGGGTGGGGCCCCGGGGGGGGGGGGGGGGGGTGCGGGGGCCGCCCCGCCCCCCCGCCCGGCCCGGTGCTCAGGACACCGGGCGGTTCGGGTGGCCGTTCCGGGTCACGCCGGCGGCGGGCAGAGGGTGGTCCGCAGCGCGTCGTTGATCTTCGCGGCGGTGTCCGGTCCGAAGCCCTGCGGGTGGTCGGGCGAGGTGAAGCGCTGGTTGGCCAGCTCGACCAGCTTCGACTTGTCCTTGGGGAACTGGAACAGCGCCTGGCACTGGTTGCGGGCCCGGTCCACGGCCTGGTCCGGCTTGCCGCCGACGATTGCCGGGTCGATCGCGTCCAGCGCGGCGACCAGCTTGCCGGTCAGGTCGGTGCCCGGCTTGCCGGGCAGGCCGGCGTCGCTGGGGGGCGTGGGCTTGGCCGGGGCAGGGGCTCCGGGGGAGCCTGCGTCAGGGGCGGGGGCCGAGGGGCTGTCGGGTGCGGGCGCCGAGGGGGCCGCGGGCGTCGAGGGGGAGGCGGCCGGGTCGGGCGCGGAGGCCGAGGGCGACTCGGGCGTCGGCGGCGTCGAGGCGGTGCCGGGGGTGGGGGCCGAGGCGGCGGCGGGGGTGGTGGGGGAGCCGGCCGCGGCGGTGGCCGGGTGGGGGCCCGGTCCGGAGCTGGAGCAGGCAGCGAGGCTCACCGCGGCGAATGCCGTGAGGGTGGCGGCGAGGAGACGAGTGCGCATGGCGTCACACTGTCATGTCCGCGGCGTCGAAGGGAAGATCCTCCCGCGAGCGCGGACGGCCCGGGAGGGGGACCTCCCGGGCCGCCGGCCCGCCGCGTCCGCAGGGCGCGCAAGGCGCCCGCCGAGGCGTCATCAGCCGAGGCCGTTGGCCTTCAGCCAGTCCTTGGCCACCGCCGACGGGTCGTCCTTGTCGATCGCGACGCGCTTCATCAGCGCCGTCAGCCCCGCCGTGTCGAGCTTGGCCGACACGGCGTTGAGGGCCGCCGTCGCGGTGGGGTTCACGCCTGCCTTGTTGACCAGCGGGGTGACGTTCTGCGCGCCGAAGAGGTTCTTCGGGTCGGTCAGCGGGACGAGCTTCAGCTGGGGGATCTTCGGGTCGGTGGTGAACACGTTGCCGACCTGGATGGTGCCGTCCTTGAGCGCGTTCGCGGTGGCGTCGCCGGTGGGCTTCCACTCCTTGAAGTTCAGCCCGTAGACGTCCTTGAGCTGCTGCTCGCGGCGGGACTTGAACTCCGGCGGACCGCCTATCGTGAACTCGCCCGCCTTGGCGGCCAGGTCGGCGATGCTCTTGAGGCCGTACTTGTCGGCGTTCTCCTGGGTGACGCTGAGCGAGTCCTTGTCCTCGGCGGGGGAGGAGTCGAGGATCCCCAGCGCGGCGGGCAGCGTCTTGGTCAGCGCCGCGTTCACCTCCTCGGTGGTGGCGGCGGTGGACTTGGCGTCCAGGTAGGCGAGCAGCGAGCCGTTGTACTCGGGCAGGACGCTCAGGCTGCCGCTCTGGAGCTGCCCGTAGAGCACCTCGCGGCTGCCGATGTTGAACTTCTCCTCGACCTTGACGCCCTTGGCCTTGAGGGCCTGCGAGTAGATCGAGCCGAGCAGCACGTTCTCCGGGAAGTTCGCCGAGCCGACGACCACCGTCGAGCCGGCGCCCGCGCCCGAGGCGGCGGGGGAGCCCGTCGCGGAGCCGCCGCCGAGCGGGTCGCCGCCGCCGGAGGAGCCGCAGGCGGTGGCGCCGAGGGCGAGCGCGGCGAGCGTGCCGAGGACGACGGCGCGCCTGCTTCCGTGGTTTGTCGACATGGTGACAGATGTCCTTCCGGAGAGGATGGGGAACGAGGTTCAGCGGGCCCGGCGCTGGGCGCGCATCCCGGGCGGGAGCGCGTACCGGGCGAGCAGGGCGAAGAACAGCTGGGCGCCGACCGCGAGCAGCACCACCAGCAGCGCGCCGCCGACGGTGACGGCGTACTTGCGGGTGGCCAGCCCGTCGATGACGTAGCGGCCGAGGCCGCCCAGTCCGACGTAAGCGGCCACGGTGGCGGTCGCGATCACCTGGACGGTCGCGGTGCGAAAGCCCGCCAGCAGGGTCGGCGCCCCGGACGGCAGGCAGACCTGCCACAGCACCTGCGGGTGGGTCAGCCCGATGCCGCGCGCCGCGTCCCGGACGTCCGGGTCGGTGCCGCGCACCCCCTCGACGGCGGCCACCAGCAGCGGCGGCGCGGCGAGCGCGACCAGCGGGATCAGCACGGCCGTGTCGCCGACCCCGGCGAGCAGCACCGCCAGCGTCACCAGGCCGAGCGTCGGCAGGGCGCGGGTGGCACCGGCGAAGGCCGTCACGAGCGTGACGCCGCGCCCGGTGTAGCCGATCAGCAGCCCGAGCGGCACGGCGAGCAGCGCCGCGAACAGCAGGGCCTCGCCGGAGAGCACCAGGTGCTCGGTGATCCGGTGCACGATCGAGTCCGGGCCGCTGCGGTGGTCGGGGGCGGAGAAGAAGTCGCCCAGCCAGTTCAGCCAGTTCACGAACCGGCTCCCTTCTCCCGGACGGCCCAGGGCGCGAGCAGCCGGCGGGCGCCCACCAGCAGCAGGTCGACGGCCAGCGCGAGGACGGCGATCAGCGCGATGCCGGCCACGATCGGGGTCGGGAAGGTGCGCTGGAAGCCGTCGATGAACAGGTAGCCGAGCCCGCCGCGCCCGATCAGCGCGCCGACGCTGGCCAGCGAGATGCTGGACACCGCCGCGACCCGCAGCCCGGCGATCAGGTACGGCACGGCGGCGGGCAGCTCGACGGAGGTCAGCCGGTGCCACGGCCCGTACCCCATCGCGGTGGCGGCCTGCCGGACCGGGTCCGGGACGGCGCGCAGGCCGTCCACGGTGGTCGGCAGCAGCACGGCGAGCGCGTAGAAGGTGAGCGGGATCATCACCGTGGCCTGGGTGGCGAGGCCGGTGTAGGGGATGAGCACCACGAACACGGCCAGCGAGGGCAGCGCGTAGACGACGTTGAAGACGGCGGACAGCGGTTGGTACAGCCGGGGGAAGCGGGTGCAGGCCAGGCCCAGCGGGACGGCCAGCAGCAGGCCGATCAGCACCGGGAGCAGGGCGATCACGGCGTGGTCGGCGAGCAGGCCGCCGAGGTAGCCGAGGTGGTCGCCGATCCAGTACCAGCGGACGATCGGTTCACCGTCCACCGGCCGCCCCGTCCGTGAGGTCACCGGCCGCTGTGCCGGCTGCCGCACCGCCCGCCCCGTCCACAGCGCCACGGGCCGCCGCGCCGGCCGCCGCGTCCGCCACCGCGATGGCCATGGGAGTGGCCACGGGGGTGGACAGCGCGGCGAGGACGGCCTCGCGGCTCGCGGTGCCGGTGGCCCGCCCGTCGGCGTCCAGGGCCACGGCGGCCCCGGCGGGGGAGAGGACGGCGGCGTCCAGCGCGGTGCGCAGGGTGTCGGTGTCCGGCCGGTAGCCGGAGACCGGGTGCAGTTCGGCGGTGGCGGCGTCGCGGTCGATCCAGCCGATCGGGCGGCGCTCGTCGTCCAGCGTCAGCTCCCAGCCGCCGTAGCGCAGCCCGTCGGCCACCGGGCGGACGGCGACGGTGGTCGCGGGGCGCAGGGCGAGGCCGCGCAGGCCCCGGTCGCGGCCGAGGAAGGCGGCCACGCCGTCGTCCGCGGGGGTGGTGAGCAGGGTGTGCGGGTCGGCGAGCTGGGCGATCCGGCCGTGTTCGCGCAGGACCACCACCTGGTCGCCGAGCCGGACGGCCTCCTCGATGTCGTGGGTGACGAACAGCACCGTCTTGTGCAGCTCGGACTGGAGCCGCAGCAGTTCCTCCTGGAGCCCGGCGCGCACCACCGGGTCGACGGCGCTGAACGGCTCGTCCATCAGCAGCACCGGCGGGTCGGCCGCGAGGGCGCGGGCCACGCCCACCCGCTGCTGCTGGCCGCCGGACAGCTGGAACGGGTACCGCTTGCCGGTCTCGGGCGCGAGCCCGACCAGTTCGAGCAGTTCGGCGGCCCGGGCGCGGGCCTTCTTGCGGTCCCAGCCGAGCAGGTAGGGCACGGTGGCGACGTTGTCGATCACCTTGCGGTGCGGGAAGAGGCCGGCCTGCTGGATCACGTAGCCGATGCCACGGCGCAGCTTGGCGGGCTCCAGTTCGGCGACGTCCGTGTCGTCCAGCAGCACCCGGCCCGAGGTCGGCTCGACCATCCGGTTGACCATGCGCAGCAGGGTGGTCTTGCCACACCCGGACGGTCCGACCAGGACGGTTATCCGACCGGTCGGGACGTCCAGGTCCAGGCCCTCGACGGCGATGGTGCCATCGGGGTGGCGCTTGCCGGCGCCCTCGAATCTGATCACGGGGAGTTTCCTCGTCAGGGCGCCCCGGGGAGGCGGCGCCTGTTTCGGTCGTACGGTTGATGGCGGTTTGTCGACAAGCGGCGACGGCGTGGGCCGTACCGGCCGCTGCCGTGACGGCGTCTGTCGGATCGACCGCCCGGGCGTTCTTCCGCCCGCGTGGCTGCCCAGCTTCGGACCGGCGGAAACTCTGATCAGACTATGACCTGCATCATCTCCTGTCTCTCACTTACCACCCGGCACGGGGCCCAGAGCCCGCCGCCGGACGGCCGGGGCCGACCGGGCGCCCGACGTTTCGGCAGGTCAGAGGGTCGGGGCGCGGACACCCTGACGGCGGGTCGAGGGCTCGCGCCCCGGACGATCAGCCCGTCAGCCGCCGAGCGCTCCAGCCCTCCAGGCTCTCAGCCGCCCCGGCGCGTCGGCAGCCCGGAGGCCGCCCAGCCGACGAAGCCGCCGTCCAGATCGGTCGCCCGGTGCAGCCCCAGCTCGCGCAGCGAGGCCGCCGCCAGGCTGGAGGCGTACCCCTCCGAGCAGACCACGATCACCTCGACGTCGTAACCCGACGCCTCGGGGATCCGGTGACTGCCCGTCGGGTCCAGCCGCCACTCCAGGACGTTGCGCTCGATGATCAGCGAGCCGGGGATCTCCCCCTCCGCCGCCCGCTGCGCCGCCGGACGGATGTCCACCAGCAGCGCGCCGTCCAGCTGCGACTGGTACGCCTCCCGGGCGCGCGGACGGTGGACGCCCTCGCGGGCCCGCTCCACCAGGTCGTCGATCGTGGTCACCATTGCTCCGGTCCTTCCTCCGAGGTGCGGACGAGCCCGCCGGCCCGCAGGTCGTAGTGCGCCATCGAGCCCAGCGGGGGCGAGTAGGCGTGCAGGGTCACGGCTGGGCCGGACGCGGTGTTGCGCACGTCGTGCACGTACTCGGGGCCGAAGGCGCGGGCGGTGCCGGCCGGGACCCGGCGGATCAGCAGGCCCTGCTCCGGCCCGCCGAGGGACAGCTCCTCCAGCTCGCCGAGGGCGACGGCGAACGCGCCGCGCGAGCCGCCGTGGTCGTGGAAGCCGGTGGACTGGCCGGGCAGCCAGCTGATCAGCCACACCTCGTGGTCGTCGTCGGCCACCAGCCGCTGGTACCAGCGCTCCTCGGTGGAGAGCCGGACGAGGTGGATCCACTGGTCGGGCTGTTCGGCCAGTTCTCGGACGACGGCGCGCAGGGCGCTCGGGGTGAGCGGCGCGCGGGCCTCCGCGGTGGCGGTGGCGGTGGCCCTGGCTGTTCTGGCCAGTGCCGATGCCAGTGTTGGTGCCGCTGCCGCTGCCGCTGCCGGGGTCGGGGCTTGGGCGGCAGCGGGTTCGTCGGGGGCGAGGTTCAGGCTCATGGGGGCGTCCTCGGGTGCAGCGGGAACGTCGGCGGGGTGCGCC
Organism: Kitasatospora sp. NPDC059817; assembly: GCF_042731835.1. NCBI lineage: Bacteria > Bacillati > Actinomycetota > Actinomycetes > Kitasatosporales > Streptomycetaceae > Kitasatospora > Kitasatospora sp. NPDC059817. The sequence continues at coordinate 9,094 of NZ_JBHWIR010000017.1, forward strand.
CTGGTCCGGCGGCGGGCGAGGGCACGGGCCGACGGAGCGGCACTGCACGCGCGGGTGCGCCGGGCGGGGCGGGAATCAGAACGCTGGGTGCGGGTGCGCGGCGCAGGCCCTGGCAGACGTCACAGGGCGGGGGCAGCGGGGAGAGCCAGGGTCAACAGGCACAGATGGAACTCGCCTGGCGTCGCAGATCGACGTGCAGGCGGCAGACCAGAGTGGTGCCGGTGTCCATGCGCCGGATCCTTCCCGAGCCAACCGGACGAAGTCAAGCCGGATGGGGCCGGCCGCCGCCGGCTGCGCCGCGCTACCCCACCCTGGCCGACCGGCCGTCGAGCCGTTCTGGACCGGAACCGCCGAACGGCACTCGCATGCGTAAGGACCCCACTTGCGGGGTAAATGATCGTTTCATCCCATCCAGGACCTTCCGCGTGTCCGCGTCACGAGATCGCCCCAGATGCGTTACCGCCAACGTATTGTCAGGCCACCGAGGCCCGGCCTACGGTCTACAGACCGCTTTCTACGCACGTAGACCCCTGCGGATCCCCGGCGGTCCGCAGACGAGACCCGCCCGCCCCGTCAACCCTCAGACCGCAGGCCCGACCCCATGGCCGGGCAGCGGAGTTGCGGAGGTATCCATGTCGCAGATCGTCCGTGCCGCGCTCGTCCAGACCCGCTGGACCGGCGACCAGGAGAGCATGATCGCCCTTCACGAGCGGTACGCCCGCGAGGCCGCCGCCCAGGGCGCGAAGATCATCGGCTTCCAGGAGGTCTTCAACGCCCCGTACTTCTGTCAGGTCCAGGAAGCCGAGCACTACCGCTGGGCCGAAGCCGTCCCCGACGGCCCCACCGTCCGCCGGATGCAGGATCTCGCCCGTGAACTCGGCCTGGTGATCGTCGTCCCGGTCTACGAGGAGGAACAGGCCGGGGTCTACTACAACACCGCCGCCGTCATCGACGCCGACGGCAGCTACCTCGGCAAGTACCGAAAGCACCACATCCCGCAGGTCAAGGGCTTCTGGGAGAAGTACTACTTCAAGCCCGGCAACCTCGGCTGGCCCGTCTTCGACACCGCCGTCGGCAAGGTCGGCGTCTACATCTGCTACGACCGCCACTTCCCCGAGGGCTGGCGCGCCCTGGGCCTGGCCGGAGCGCAGATCGTTTACAACCCCTCCGCCACCAGCCGGGGCCTCTCCGCCTACCTCTGGCAGCTGGAACAGCCCGCCGCCGCCGTCGCCAACGAGTACTTCGTCGCCGCCATCAACCGCGTCGGCACCGAGGAGTACGGCGACAACGACTTCTACGGCACCTCCTACTTCGTCGACCCGCGCGGCCAGTTCGTCGGCGACGTCGCCTCCGACAAGGAGGAGGAGCTCGTCGTCCGCGACCTCGACCTCGGCCTGATCGAACAGGTCCGCCAGCAGTGGGCGTTCTACCGCGACCGCCGCCCCGACGCCTACGGACCGCTCGCCGAGGCCTGAGGAGCAGCGCGATGACCACCCGCGACCCGCACCAGCGCATCATCGTCCGCGGCGGTCTCGTCATCACCGCCGCCGACGAACTCCACGCCGACGTCCTCATCGAGGGCGAACGCATCGCCGCCCTCGCCGCCACCGGCAGCTCCGCCGCCGAGGCCTGGAGCGCCGACACCGTCATCGACGCCACCGGCCACTACGTCATCCCGGGCGGCGTCGACGCCCACACCCACATGGAACTGCCCTTCGGCGGCACCTCGGCCTCCGACACCTTCGAGACCGGCACCCGGGCCGCCGCCTGGGGCGGCACCACCACCATCGTCGACTTCGCCGTGCAGTCCGTCGGCGGCTCGCTGCGCGAGGGCCTGGACACCTGGCACGCCAAGGCCGACGGCAACTGCGCCGTCGACTACGCCTTCCACACCATCGTCTCCGACGTCAACGAGAGCGTCCTCAAGGAGATGGACGCCCTCGTCGACTCCGGCGAGTCCACCTCCTTCAAGCTCTTCATGGCTTACCCCGGCGTCTTCTACAGCGACGACGGCCGCATCCTGCGCGCCATGCAGCGCGGTGCGGTCAACGGAGGGCTGACCATGATGCACGCCGAGAACGGCATCGCCATCGACGTCCTGGTCGAACAGGCCCTCGCCGCCGGGCACACCGCACCCCGCTACCACGGCGAGGTCCGCCGCGAACTCCTGGAGGCCGAGGCCACCCACCGGGCCATCAAACTCGCCCAGGTCGCCGGCAGCCCGCTCTACGTCGTCCACGTCTCCGCGGCCGCCGCCCTCGCCGAGCTCGTCCAGGCCCGCGACGCCGGGCTCAACGTCTTTGGCGAGACCTGCCCGCAGTACCTGTTCCTCTCCACCGACAACCTCGCCGAGACCGGTGCCGACGGCTTCGAGGGCGCCAAGTACGTGTGCAGCACGCCGCTTCGGCCGCGCGAGCACCAGGAGGCGCTCTGGCGCGGACTGCGCGCCAACGACCTCCAGGTGGTCTCCACCGACCACTGCCCGTTCTGCTTCACCGGGCAGAAGGAACTCGGCCGCGGCGACTTCTCGAAGATCCCCAACGGCCTGCCCGGCGTGGAGAACCGGATGGACCTGCTCCACCAGGCCGTCGTGGACGGGCACATCACCCGTCGGCGCTGGATCGAGATCGCCTGCACCACGCCCGCCCGGATGTTCGGGCTGCACCCGCGCAAGGGCACCATCGCGCCCGGCGCCGACGCTGACCTCGTCGTCTACGACCCCACCGCCGTGCAGACCGTCTCCGCCGCCACGCACCACATGAACGTCGACTACTCGGCGTACGAAGGCCGCCAACTCACCGGCCGCGCCCGCACCGTGCTCTCGCGCGGCACCGTCGTGCTGGACGGCGAAACCTGGCTCGGCCGGGCCGGCCACGGCACGTTCCTGCGCCGCGACACCTGTCAGTACCTGACCTGACCACTCTCCCGCACCGCCGCCCGGGCCCGTGCGCACGATTGCCCGGGCGGCGGAACCACCCTCCCCGGAGCCACCCATGGACATCGGCCTCGTCCTGCAGACCGACCCGCCCGCCCGCCTGCTCATCGACCGGATGATCCGCGCCGAACAGGCCGGGTTCAGCCACGGCTGGACCTTCGACTCCTGCGTCCTGTGGCAGGAACCGTTCGTCATCTACAGCCGGATCCTCGCCGAGACACGGCAGTTGACCGTCGGACCGATGGTCACCAACCCCTCCACCCGCACCTGGGAGGTCACCGCCTCCCTGTTCGCCACGCTCAACGACATGTACGGCAACCGCACCGTCTGCGGCATCGGCCGCGGCGACTCCGCCATGCGGGTCGCCGGACGCCGCCCCGCCACCCTCGCCCGGCTCTCCCAGGCCATGCACGCCATCAAGGAGCTGGCCGAGGGGCGGACGGTCGAGGTGGACGGCACCGAGATGCACCTGCCGTGGGTCGGCCCCGGCGCCGAACTCCCCATCTGGATGGGCGCGTACGGGCCGAAGGCACTCGCCCTGACCGGTCGTCAGGCTGACGGATTCATCCTCCAGTTGGCCGACCCGTACCTCACCGAGTACATGATCAAGGCGGTGCGGTCCGCCGCGGCCGAGGCCGGCCGGGACCCGGACGCCGTCACCATCTGCGTCGCCGCCCCCGCCTACGTGACCGCCGACGACTCGCCCGCCGCGCTCGCCCACGCCCGGGAGCAGTGCCGCTGGTTCGGCGGGATGGTCGGCAACCACGTGGCCGACCTGGTCAGCCACTACGGCGCGCACTCCGACCTCGTCCCGGAGGCCCTCACCGACTACATCAAGGGCCGCCAGGGCTACGACTACAGCCACCACGGCCGGGCCGGGAACCCCGACACCGCCTTCGTGCCGGACGAGATCGTCGACCGCTTCTGCCTCATCGGCCCGCCGCAGGCCCAACTCGCCCGCCTGGAGCACCTCCGCTCCCTCGGCGTCGACCAGTTCGCCGTCTACGCCATGCACGACGCCGTCGAGGCCACCATCGACGCCTACGGGACCGACATCATCCCGTACCTGTCCCGCCCACCTCAGGCGTAACGCCATTCGCGCAGAGGGGAGTTGCCCATGGCTGGGTTGAACTCTACCCGGCCGCAGGAGAGTTGCCGTCCAACGGCTACACCGACGACGACCTGTGGCCGGTCCCGGTGGCACGGCGCACCTGGACCACCTGCAACTTCCTGGCGCTCCGGGTCGGCCTCGGTGCTGTACCTCGCGCTGGGCGCGGCCTCGGGCGCCCGGCGGGCGGGTGCGACGGGCGGATGGGGGTGGGCGGCTGACAAGTGACAGCGAACGGATAACAGCAAACGGATGACAGCGAACAGATAACAGATTTCGAAATCTGTTATCTGTTATCTGTTCGCCGTCACTTGTTCACTGCCGTTTGCCCGCTGTCATCCGCCGGCCGCTGCCCGGTCGACGGCCGCCAGCACCTTCGCCGCGCCGTCCTCGGCCGCGAGCGTGGCGGCCGCCGCCCGGGCCTGGTCGCGGTAGCGGGGGTCGTCGAGAGTCTGGCGGATGGCGGCGGCGAGGCGCGCGGCGGTGAGGGCGCGCAGTGGTACCGGCCCGGGGGAGACGCCGAGGCGGGTGAGCCGGTCAGACCAGAACGGGGCGTCGAGCTGCGCCGGTACCGGGACGGCTGGCGTGCCGCAGCGCAGGGTGGCGGCGGTCGTGCCGGCTCCGGCGTGGTGGATCACGGCGGCCATGCGGGGGAACAGCCAGTCGTGCGGGGCGTCGCCGATGGTCAGGACGTCCTCCGCCTCGCCGGCGGCGAGGTCGCTCCAGCCCGACTGCAAGACGGCCCGGACCCGGGCGGCGCGGACCGCGGCGACCACCGTCGCGGTGAGCCTTCCGGGGTCGGGGACGACCAGGCTGCCGAAGCCGACGAAGACCGGCGGCGGTCCGGCGGCGAGGAAGTCGAGCAGTCGGGCCGGGGGTCGCCAGCCCGGATCCCGTGCCGGCCACCAGTAACCGGCCACGTCGAGCCCCGGGCGCCAGTCGGCGGGTCGCGGGACGACGGCAGGCGAAAACCCGTGCAGGACGGGGTACTTGCGCCTGGCACGGCTGGCGTCGAGTGGCGGCAGGCCGAGGCGGCGCCGCAGCCCGCGTGCGGCGGGGGCGAAGAGCTGGTCGGTCGCGACCTGGACGGCGTGCCCCGCGAGCAGGTTGCCCGGGCGGCCGAGTGAGCGGGCGCCGGTGACGGCGGGCGCGAACTCCCGCGTGGGGGAGAGCGGTTGGAGGTGCAGGCCGATGCTGGGAATGCCTGCGGCCTCGGCTGCGACCTGGCCGAGCGGGCTGGTGGTGCTGGTGGTGAGCAGCAGGTCGGTGCCGAGTGCCGTGGCGTCGGCGATGCCGTCGGCGAGCTCAGGCATGAACTTCCGCCCCAGCTGCAGCAGTTGTAGGACGGCTAGCGGTCCGGTGCCGGCCTGGAGCAGGCGTCGCCCCTCGGCGGAGGCGAGTTCGGCGCGCGGGTCGACCGGCAGCGGGCGGAACTCCAGCCCTGCGGTCCGCACCGAGGCGGCGAAAGTGGCGTGGGTTGCGACGGCCACCTGATGGCCGGCCGCCTGGAGGCGGGCGCCGAGCCCGGTGAACGGGGCCACGTCGCCCCGGGATCCGGCGGTGGCGATCAGGATGCGCATGGCCGCAGTATCCCGGCTCGGGCGCCCCGCCGGGAGGGTGCCTCGCCCGGAGCGGCCCGGTCCGGGGTGGCCGGTTCGGGCCGGTGCTCCCGCGGCGCCGGAACCGGGTGGTGGTGGGCGGCGTCCTTCCTGGCAGAGCGGCGGAACGGGGCCGTCGCGCCGTGGACGGGAGGGACAGATGAGCATCGTCGCGTGGATCGTGCTTGGCCTGCTGGCGGGGGCACTGGCCAAGCTGCTGCTGCCGGGAAAGGACCCGGGCGGCATGATCGTGACAACCCTGATCGGTATCGCCGGCTCCTTCGTCGGCGGTTGGATCGCCTCGCACTTCCTGCACAGGTCGGTGACGGCGCACTTCTTCGACATGGCGACCTGGGTGTCGGCGATCGGCGGCGCCCTGGTGCTGCTGATCATCTACCGGCTGGTGTTCGGCAGCTCCCGACGCTAGCCCGGGCGCCGGGAACCGGCCCCGCGCCGACGCGGACACGGTGTCGCGCAGCCGAGCCGGCCAGGCCCATGGGGCGGCCGGCTCGGCTCAGCGCGTCGGTGCCGACGCCTCCGTGGCCCACTCCGGCAGGTCCTCGCGGGCGGCCAGCCAGGCGGTCGGCACCTCGGCGAGGCCGGTGCGGGCGGCGACCACCCCGGCGGCGATCGCGCAGGTGGTGTCCATGTCGCCCCAGCCCTCCAGGGCGTGCCAGATCACCTCGGGCAGTGAGTCCAGGTGCCCGGCGGCGGACCAGAGGGCGAACGGGACGGTGTCCGGGGCGGAGATCATGAACCCGGAGCCGAGCACGTTGGCGGCCTGTCGGACGCTCGTGTGTCCGGGCAGCCGGGCGGCGATCCGCAGACCGGAGCGCACTTCGCTGTCGGGCAGGCGACCGGCCACCTCGGTCAGCAACTCGGCACGGCCGGGCGGGGTTTGGCCCCGGCTGCGGACGGCGAGTGCCGTGGCGAGGGCGACCGCCACCGCGCCCGCGACCGCCTCCGGGTGGAAGTGCGTGGCGAGCGTCTGGAGCTCGGCCTGCCGGGCGACGGAGTCCAGGTCGTCCGCGAACCAGGCGCCCAGTGGGGCGACCCGCATCGCGGCGCCGTTCCCGTACGAGCCCTGACCCTCGAACTGACGCGAGGTGATGGCGCGCCAGTCCCCGCCGGCGCCGATTTCATGTAGCACCCGGTGCATCGACGGGCCGTACTTGCGCCCGTACTCACGGGCGTACTCCTCGGCGAACTCGCCGGCCAGCGCATCCTGCCGGACCTCGCCCCAGGAGGCCAGGTGGCGGACGAGGACCAGCGCCATCGCGGTGTCGTCGGTCCAGTGCCAGGGCGACGGGCGGAGCCGGCGGGCGGCCAGCGCGGCGGGCGCCTCGTCG
>NZ_JBHWIR010000017.1:16183-70978 GCF_042731835.1 Kitasatospora sp. NPDC059817
GGCGGACGAGGACCAGCGCCATCGCGGTGTCGTCGGTCCAGTGCCAGGGCGACGGGCGGAGCCGGCGGGCGGCCAGCGCGGCGGGCGCCTCGTCGAGCGGGGCCGAGAACCAGCGGTCGCCGAAGGCGTCGCCGAGGGCGAGCCCTTGCAGACTGTCCAGGGCCGGACGGGTCGGGCGGGGCGGAGGGGTCGGATGGGCCGGACGCATGTCGTCCTCCAGGTGAGATCAACCGTGCCCGGCCGTCGGTGCCCGGGTCAGGGGCGCCCGGGCGTCGGAGGTCCGTCACTTGGCGAGCAGGCCGCCGAGGATGAGCTTCCAGAGGGCCTCGAAACGGTCCTCGATGGTCGGCTCGGACCACGAGGACGCGTACGCCGGGTCGTGGAAGGGGCTGGTGGCGTCGAAGACGGCGCGGGCCGTGGAGAGGATGTGGGCGAGCTTGAACTCCTTCCTCTCCATGCCGTCCTGGACGATCTGGGCGATCTGGGTGACCAGGGTGTCGATGTGCGTCTCGACGATGCCGCTGTTCTCCTCGACCAGCACCATGTAGGTGGCGAACAGCTCCGGGTCATCCAGCGCCTTCTTCCGCTTGGCCGCGAACAGTGTCACCAGCCAGCGGTGCAGCTGCTCGACGGCCGAGCCGGGCTCGGTCGAGATGAAGGCGAGCTGGTGGTGCGCCTGGTCGAGCCAGCGCTGGGTGACCGCCTCGCGCAGCGCGGCCTTGCTCGGGAAGTGGCGGTAGACGCTGCTGTGGCTGACGCCGAGGATCCGGGCGACGTCCACGACGGTGGCCTTGGCCGGGCCGAACCGCCGGAGGACGTCCTCCGCCGCGATCAGGATCTGCTCGGCGGTGAGTGTGGTGTCCGTGGTCACGGGGAGGTCCGTCCTTAGGGTCGTGCGGTCGAGGGTGGTGCTGCCGTCCCCGGCCGTCGGGCCGGTTCGGGTTGGTCAGTGCTCGCTGTCCAGGTGTGCCATCTGGGCGGCAGCGTAGCGGTCGCCCGCTGCGGAGCCGGCGGGGACGGCCGCCTCGATGGCCGCGAGGTCGGCCGCGGTGAGATTGACGTCCAGCGCGCCCAGCGCTTCGGTGAGGCGGTCGCGGCGGCGGGCGCCGACCAGCGGAACGACGTCCTCCCCGCGCGAGGCGACCCAGGCGATGGCGACCTGGGCGACGCTCGCCCCCTTCGCGGCGGCCACCGCGCGCAGCGCCTCGACGAGCGCGAGGTTGTGGGCCAGGTTGTCGCCCTGGAAGCGCGGGCTGTGGCCACGGAAGTCGGTGCCGGCCAGGGCGCGGCCCTGGTCCCAGTGGCCGCTGAGCAGGCCGCGCGAGAGCACGCCGTAGGCGGTGATGCCGATGCCGAGCTCGCGGGCGGTGGGGAGGATGGCGTCCTCGATCGAGCGGGAGATCAGCGAGTACTCGATCTGCAGGTCGCTGATCGGGTGGACGGCGGCGGCGCGGCGCAGGGTGTCGGCGCCGACCTCCGACAGGCCGATGTGGCCGACGTAGCCGGCCTTCACCAGGTCCGCGATGGCGCCGACGGTCTCCTCGATCGGGACGTTCGGGTCCAGGCGGGCGGGGCGGTAGACGTCGATGTGGTCGGTGCGCAGGCGGCGCAGCGTGTAGGCGAGGGCGGTCTTGGTGGCGGCGGGGCTCGCGTTGTAGCCGAGCCACTGGCCGTCCGGGCCGCGCTGGGCGCCGAACTTCACGCTGATCTGCACGCTCTCGCGGGTGTGGCCGCGCAGGGCCTCGTGGATCAGCAGCTCGTTGTGGCCCATGCCGTAGAAGTCGCCGGTGTCGAGCAGGGTGACCCCGGCGTCGATCGCGGCGTGGATGGTGGCGATGCTCTCGGCCTCGTCGGCCGGGCCGTACAGGTCGGACATGCCCATGCAGCCGAGGCCGAGGGTGGAGGTGACCGGTCCGGAGTTGCCGAGGGTGCGCTGTGTGGGGCGGGAGGTCGTGGCCACGGGGACTCCAGGGGTGGGTGTGGCGATGGGTGGGGTGACCCGGAGTCCACTATGGCACGACAGCGAACAGATTTCAAAATCTGTTCGCTGTCGTCTGTTATCTGTTATCTGAAAGCTGTCGCCTGTTATCTGTCACCCGCCGACCCGATCGGCCGCCCGGCTGCGGTTCTCGTGCGAGAGGGTGCCTCGTCGGCTGCGGCCTCGCCTGCCGGGGGCTCTGGCGGCGAGGTCGGACCCCAGTCCTCCCGTCCGCCCGGTGCCCGGAGCAGGTAGGCGCGGGCCGGCGGCAGGTTGCGCCACACCGTGCGCTCGCCCAGCCCGTACGTCGCCTCGAACCGCCGCAGCAGTCGCACCACTGCCCGGTGGCGGGCGCTCTGCCGGGGCCCCGAGGACAGGGTGCGAGCCGTCGTCGTGCCGAGGTAGCCGAAGTACGTCAGCTCGCCCCCGGGCAGCAACAGCCGCAGGTAGAGGTCGAGGAGGCGGCGCACCTGGGCCGGCTCGAAGTTGGTGAACGGCAGGCCCGACACGATCACGTCGTACCGCTCGTCCGTCTCGCCGGCCCCGCCCGCTCGGCCCGTCTCGTTGGTCTTGTCCTGGGGCAGTTCCTCCACCCGGCAGGCCGACAGTCGCAGGGCGACGCCTGGGCGTCGTGCGGCCAGCACCGGGTCCTCCCGCAACCGGTCGGCGAAGCGCGGGTTCGCCTCGACGACGTGCAACCGGTCGCCCGGGAGCAGTACTTGGGCCAGCCGGCGGGTCACCACGCCCGTCCCGGCGCCGACTTCCAGCACCGAGATCGGCCGATTCGGGCGGCTCGTGGCCGGAACCGTCAGGGCGTTCACCAGGTCCTCGCCGCTCGGTGCCAGCGCGCCGGTGTCGTGGAAGGTGCGCAGGGCCTCGGCGAGGAACAGCAGGTGGTCCCCGGCGGATCGTGAACTACGCTGCGGGCCAAGGGAGTCGAGGTGGGGGCGGGGGCGGAGCTTTTCGGTGGTCATGCCGTCGACGCTAGGTAGCCTGGCCGCACCCCGAATCGGCCGACGAGCGACCCGTACCCCCGACGAAAGTCGAGGGCACGGGTACCTGGGAGAAGGGGGCGCCCGCCCGCCGCCCGCCCGTAGCATCGAGTCGAATCGAGCCGGACGGAGGGACGGGCGACGGACGGACGGAGAGGGCGCGGGGGGAGCCTGATGCGAGAAGACGGGAGCGGCCCGATGCGCACAGGCCTGCTGGGCTGGTACGGCCCGGACCGCCGGTTGTGGAGCGACACCCTGCTGCTGCTCGGCATCCTCGCGCTCACCGCCGAGGAGGGCCTCTCCCAGTGGGTCCACGCCGACGAGCCGTTGCGGCTGCCCCGGACGGTCGTGGCCGCTCTCGCCCCGCTCTCCCTGCTGTTCGCCCGTCGCTACCCGATGGCCTCCGCCGTCCTGCCGGTGCTCACCGGCGGCCTGTTCAACCGCGCCTTTCCCGGACTGTTCAGCGTCTACTACCTCGCCTCCCTCGGCCGGACCGGCCCGGCGGTGGCCGGCGGCGCCCTCATCGCAGTGGTGAGCGCGACCCGAGCCGACTCGCTGGTCGGCTGGGCGGGCACCACCGGATCCCAACTCCTCGTCCAGGCAGCGACCTTGTCCGTCGGCCTGTGGCTGCACGGCCGCCGGGTGCTGATCCGCACCCTGCACGAGCAGGTGGACGTGCTGCGCCGGGAGCGCGAGTTGCGCGCCGAACGGGCCCGGGCCGCCGAGCGGGCCCGGATCGCCCGGGAGATGCACGACGTGCTCGCCCACCGTCTCAGCCTGCTGGTGCTGCACGCCGGGGTGCTGCGCGACCAGGCCCTCGCCGGCACCGTCGCCGCCGACCCGGACCGGCTCACCCACCGCCTCGAACTGCTGCGCACCACCGCCGCCCACTCGCTCGACGACCTGCGCGACGTCCTCGGCGCCCTGCGGGCCGACCCGCCGACAGCACCGGCCGCCGAGGAGGTGCCGGCCGCACCGCCCCGGGCGGAGCGCGTCCCGGCGCCCGCGCTGCGCGATCTCACCGAACTCGTCGGCGAGGCCACTTCGGCCGGGCAGCAGGTCGAACTGGCCCTCGCCGGCGATCCGGAGACCGTCCCCACCACCCACCGGCTGGCCGTGCACCGTCTGGTCCAGGAGGCGCTGACCAACGCCCGCAAGTACGCGCACGCCGCGCCCGTCACCGTCCGGGTCCGTTACGGCGCCCCGGCCACCACCGTCGAGGTCCGCAACGGCCCGGGGGAGGCGTCGCCGAACGGGCCGGGCACCGGCGGCGGGTACGGTCTGGTGGGGCTCACCGAACGGGTCGACGCGCTCGGCGGCCACCTCGACGCGGGATCGGACGGCGGTGGCGGCTTCCGGCTCGCGGCCCGCCTGCCCGCACCGGAGCGCCCGCCGCAGACCGTGCCAGAACCCGTGCCAGGACCAGTGCCTGGGCCCGTCCCAGGACCGGGGCGCGACCCCGGATCCGGGCCTTCCTCGACCCCTGCTCCCTCCCCGACCCCGACCCCGAAGCCGAAGGACGACGCATGATCCGTACGATGGTGGTCGACGACGACGCGCTGGTGCGGCTCGGTCTCGTCGACCTGCTCGCCCAGGACCCGGCCCTCACCGTGGTCGCCGAGGCCACCGACGGACTGCAGGCCGTCGAACTCGCCCGCAGCCAGCGGATCGACGTGGCGCTCATGGACATCCGGATGCCCCGGCTCGACGGCATCGCCGCCACCAGGCGCCTGCGCGAACTGCCCGACGCCCCGCGCGTGATCGCGCTCACCACCTTCGATCTCGACGAGTACGTGTACCAGGCGCTCGCCGCCGGGGCCGACGGCTTCCTGCTCAAGGACACCCCGCCCGCCGAGATCGCGCGGGCCGTCCACGTCGTCGCCGCCGGCCAGGGGATGCTGCACCCGGCGGCCGCGCGGCGCCTGATCGACCGCTACCACCGCACCGGTGCGCCCCGGTCGGTCGCCGCCCGCAATCGGGTCGCCGGGCTGACGCCGCGCGAGACGGACGTGCTGCGCGAACTCGCCGACGGGCTCTCCAACGCGGAGATCGCGGGCGTCCTCGGGATGCGCGAGAGCACCGTGAAGGCGCACGTCAGCCGGATCCTGACCGGGCTGGGCGTCGGCAACCGGGTCCAGGCCGCGCTGCTCGCGCGCGATGCCGGGCTGGTCGAGGACGGCGCCTGAGTCGGAGCCTGCCAGCGGTGCCCTGAGTCGGCGCCCTGCAGTTGGTGCCGGGCAGTGCAGGGCAGTGCAGGGCGGTGCCGTCGTGGCTCGTGTGGTCGCTGGTCCTGCCGATGCCCGACGCCCGGTGGTGCGCACGGTGGCGGGTGGGGCGTCATGTCGTCCGGTGTTCACGCGAGTGTTCCCGGGGCGTCGGACCGGGCTCCCCCTGAGCCGGTCGCGTGCTCCCGGTTCGTACCGCGCGCTGAGCCGTTGTCACCCATCCGGCGTGGAAATCCCGCGCCTTGGCGGTTTGCGCTGCCGAACCCGGGCGGCGGGTCCATGGTGGAGATGGGCGCGATCCGGCGACCGCGCCCGCGCGCCGATCCAGGCCCGCGCGCCGCGCGCCCGCCGCTGTTCTCCGACGGGTGTCCGAGGTTGAGGGCCCGGTCCCGGCACGCTGGGAGCAGGGCCACCTCGCAGGAAGCCGAACGGTTCTTCTAGGCTCACATCTCGGCTTCCCTGCGGCGGTCCGGCCCGTTGCGCCCGCCGTCAGGAAGCCGCCGTCCACGGGGCCCCGGGCGGACCGGGGCCACCGGATCGAGCGAGGAGGACGTAATGCCAAGCACGCCGCCCAGCCGTTCCACCGCACTTGGGCCAGACGGTCCGTTCCGAAGGGCCGGGCACCATCCCGGTCGATCGGCGCGGTCCAGCCGGGCCTGGCAGCCGGGTTGGGGTGGCCGGCCGGTCCGGCCGCTGAATACCGGCAGCGGCCGCGGAGGCGAACGTTGAGTCCCCAGATCGTCGGGTCGCCCGCCGCGCCGAGTGCCGCCGCAGCCCCCGACGGTGACTCCGCCCCCGCGCCCGCCCCTGCCTCGGACCGCGCCCCCGTTGACCTCCCGGCCGCTGCTGACGGTGAGGCCCTCACCGCTACCACCAGCGCTACCACCACCGCTCATGCCACGGCCACAGCCACGGCCACCGTCACAGCCTCGGCCACCGCTGCCGCGACCGCCGCGCTCCCCGGCCTGCCGCAGGCCCTCAGTACTCGCGCCCGTACGCTGGCCGGGGCCGTCCGGCGCCGGTGCACGGACCTGGCCCGGATCGAGTCACCCAGCGGAGACGTACCCAGACTCGACGCTCTCGCCGAGGAGTTGAGCGCCGGGTTCAGTGCCACCGGTGCCACCGCGCGACGCGAGCCCGGGCCGGCCGGCGACCACCTCGTCCTGGATTGGGAGGGGCAGGACGAGACCCTGCCGCACCTGTTGATCGTCGGCCACCACGACACCGTCTGGCCGGTCGGCACCCTCGCCGACTGGCCGGTCACCGAGCAGGACGGTCTGCTCAGCGGCCCCGGCGTCGTCGACATGAAGGGCGGACTCGCCATCCTGGAAGGCGCGTTCGCCCTGCTCGCCGACCTCGGGCAGCGGCCGCACCGCGCCGTCCGGCTGGTCGTCGTCTCCGACGAGGAGGTCGGCAGTCCGGACGGACGGCGCCTGGTCGAGCGCCAGTTGCGCGGCGCGGCCGCGGTCCTGGGGCTCGAACCTCCGCACCCCGACGGCCGGTTGAAGACGGCCCGGCGCGGCAGCACCCGGGTCCGGCTCACCGTCACCGGGCGTGAGGCCCACGCGGGCAACGACGCCCACGACGGGGTGTCGGCGGTCGACGAACTCGTCGACCAGCTCGTCGTCGTCCGCGGCCTCGCGGGACAGCCGGGGACGGAGCTCAACGCCGGTCGGATCAGCGGGGGTTCGCGGGCCAACGTGGTCGCGGGCCGGGCCGAGGCCGAGCTCGGCCTGCGGTTCTCCACCGCCGAGGCACAGCGCCGTACGCTCGACAACCTGGCTCGGCTCACCGCGCTGCGCCCGGGGGCCAGGGTCCGGACCGAGGTGCTGTCCAGCCGCCCGGCGTGGCCCGAGCGCACCGGCAACCCGCTGCTGCGGCACGTTCGTTCACTCGCGGCGGTGCTCGGGCAGCAGCTGGACGGTGGACCGGCGGGCGGTGCGGGGGACACCAACCTGCCGGGCTCGCGCGGGCTGCCGACGCTGGACGGCTTCGGCGCGGTCGGTGCCGGCGCTCACGCCCGGCACGAGCACATCCGGCTCGACCAGCTGGCACCCCGGATCGCCCTGCTGGCCGCGCTCCTCGCCGTACCGCTGCCGAGGCTGCGCGACCGCACGGAGGGTTGAGCGGGCCGCCGACGGCCGGGGGCTATCGGCGAGCAGAGAGCAGAGAGTAGAAAACAGAGAACAGAAGACGGGTGACAAGTAACAGCTAACAGATAACAGCTAACAGATAATGAAATCTGTTAGCTGTTATCTGTTTGTCGCCCGCCCGCCGCCTGCGCCCACCGCCCACCGCCCGAAACCCCGCCCCTCGCCCACATCCCTTGCCATCCCTCCGTCTCGCCGCGCAGAATGGTGCCGACCGAACGGTCAGTCGGTTGGCGCCATGGGCGCCGGCGCGGGACACGAGAGGTGATCGTGGTGACAGCAGAGGTGGCCGAGGCGGTCCCCGCGCAGGCGCAGGAGGACCGGTTCGAGGCGGTCGTCGCCGCCGAGCAGCGGATCGAGCCCAGGGACTGGATGCCCGACGCCTACCGGGCCACGTTGATCCGCCAGATCGCCCAGCACGCCCACTCCGAGATCATCGGCATGCAGCCCGAGGGGAACTGGCTCACCCGCGCCCCCTCGCTGCGCCGCAAGGCGATCCTGCTCGCCAAGGCCCAGGACGAGGCCGGCCACGGCCTCTACCTCTACGCCGCCGCCGAGACCCTGGGTGTCGACCGCGCCGAGCTCACCGAGAAGCTGATCTCCGGCCGACAGAAGTACTCCTCGATCTTCAACTACCCGACCCTCACCTTCGCCGACGTCGGCGTGATCGGCTGGCTGGTCGACGGCGCCGCGATCTGCAACCAGGTCCCGCTCTGCCGCTGCAGCTACGGCCCGTACGCCCGCGCCATGGTGCGGATCTGCAAGGAGGAGTCGTTCCACCAGCGTCAGGGCTATGAGCTGCTGATGACACTGATGCGCGGTACCGAGGCGCAGCGCCGGATGGTCCAGGACGCGGTGGACCGCTGGTGGTGGCCGTCTCTGATGATGTTCGGGCCCCCGGACGCCGACTCGCCGAACACCGCCCGCTCGATGGCCTGGCGGATCAAGCGGCACACCAACGACGAGCTGCGCCAGCGCTTCGTCGACATGACCGTCCCGCAGGCCGAGCACCTGGGCGTCACGCTCCCGGACCCCGAGCTGCGCTGGAACGAGGAACGCGGCGGCTGGGACTTCGGCGAGCCGGACTGGTCCGAGCTGACCAGGGTCATCCACGGCCAGGGCCCGTGCAACACCCAGCGGGTCGAACGCCGCCGGACGGCGCACGAGGACGGTGCCTGGGTCCGTGAGGCGGCCGTCGCCTACGCGGCCAAGCGCCGCGCCGAACAGTCCGCCGAACCCGTGCTGCCCGAACCCGCGCTGCCCGGAGCCGGACAGAACGGAGCCGAACAGTCCGCCGGACCCGGGCAGCCCGGGCGTACGGGCGAGCCCACGGAACAGGAGAACGGAAAGTGACCGAGTCCAAGGCCGGCTGGCCGCTGTACGAGGTGTTCGTGCGCCCCCGACGCGGGCTGAACCACGTCCACGTCGGTTCGCTGCACGCGGCCGACGACCGGATGGCCCTGCTCGCCGCCCGCGACCTCTACACCCGCCGCAACGAGGGCGTCAGCCTCTGGGTGGTCCGCTCGGACGCGATCACCGCCTCCACCCCGGACGAGCGCGACCCGTTCTTCGAGCCCAGCGGGGACAAGGTCTACCGCCACCCGACCTTCTACGACATCCCCGAGGATGTCCCGCACATCTGACGGGGGAACCGCCATGCAGGACCACAGCACGCAGGCCGGCGCCGGCGCCGACCCCGACGACCACGTCTACCTCGGCCTCGCCGAAGCCGCGCCCGGCCCCGAAGGCGAGGGCCGCTGGGCGTACGGGACGGGCTTCGCCGACCCGCTGCTCGGCGTGGACACCGCCGTGCCCGCCGGGGTGGACGGCGCAGACCTCGCCGCCTACTGCCTGATGCTCGGCGACGACGCCCTGATCCTCTCCCAGCGCCTGATCGAGTGGTGCACCCGGGCGCCCGAGCTGGAGGAGGAGGTCGCGCTCGCCAACCTGGGCCTCGATCTGCTCGGCCAGGCCCGCCTGCTGCTCACCCGGGCCGGCCAGTCGGACGGCTCCGGCCGCACCGAGGACGACCTGGCGTACTGGCGGGAGGACCACGAGTTCCGCAACGTCCGGTTGGTCGAGGTCCCGAACGGCGACTTCGCCCACTCGGTCACCCGGCTGTTGCTGTTCGCCACCGCGCGGTGCGCGCTGTACGAGGCGTTGAGCGCGCACCCGGACCCGGTGCTGGCGGCGGTCGCCGCCCGGGGCGTCAAGGAGCTGGCGTACCACCGCGAGTACGCCACCGCCTGGACGCTTCGGCTCGGTGACGGCACGCCGTACTCCTCGGCGCGGATGCAGGCCGGGCTGGACGCGCTCTGGCCGCTGCTGGAGGAACTGTTCACGGCCCACCCGGTGGAGCTGCGGACGGGCGCCGATCCGGCGGCGCTGCGCGAACCGGTGCTGCGCTCGCTCGGCGCCGTGCTCGCCGAGGCCGGGCTGACCGTACCGGACGGGCAGCCGCTGGCCACCGTGCTCGGCCGGGCCGGCCGGGACGGCGTGCACACCGAGGCGCTCGGCCCGCTGCTCGCCGAATTCCAGGTGCTGGCCCGCGCGCACCCGGGGGCGACGTGGTGAGCGCGGCGGTGACGGAGCGCGGGACGGCCTGGGAGGTCGCGGCGGCCGTGCCGGACCCGGAGCTGCCCATGCTGACCCTGGCCGACCTGGGCGTGCTGGCCGAGGTGGAGGTGGACGACGGCGCGGTGACCGCCTGGCTGACCCCGACCTACTCGGGCTGCCCCGCCGTGGCCGAGATGGCCGCCGACGTGGACCGGCGGCTGCGCGCGGCCGGGTACCGGGACGTCCGGGTCCGGCTGCGGTTGGATCCGCCGTGGTCGACCGATCTGATCACGGCCGAGGGCCGCCGCAAACTCGCCGAGGCGGGCATCGCCCCGCCGCGGCCGACCTCCGCCGCCGGCGTGGCCGGCGCGGTCCCGCTCGTGCTCGGTCCCACCCGCACCACCGCCCCCGCCGCCGCTCTGGCCGGCACTGCCGCAGCCGCAGCCGCAGCCGCTCCCGTGCCCTGCCCGCGCTGCGGCGGCGTGGACACGGAGGAGCTGTCCCGCTTCGGTTCCACCGCCTGCAAGGCGCTCTGGCGCTGCCGCGCCTGCCGGGAGCCGTTCGAACGCGTCAAGGAGATCTGAATGCCCGCCGCTTCGCACGCCGCCTCCCCGGCCGACGCCGACGCCCCGGCCGACGCCGCCGCGCACGCTGACGCCGACGCCCCCGCTGAGGCCGCGGTCTCCACGGTGCGCCCCGCCCGCCGCCCGACCTTCCACCGGCTGCGGATCGAGCGGGTCGAGCGGCTCTGCGACGACGCCGTGGCGGTGACCTTCGCGGTGCCGGACGGGCTCGCGGTGGACTTCGCCTTCCGGCCGGGGCAGACCCTGACGCTGCGCAAGGTGGTGGACGGCGTCGACGAGCGCCGCTCGTACTCGATCTGCGCCCCCGTCGGCGGGCCGCTGCGGATCGCCGTCCGGGAGGTGCCCGGCGGGCTGTTCTCCCGGTGGCTGGTGCGGGACGCGGGGCCGGGCGAGGAGGTGGACGTGCTGACGCCGTCGGGCCTGTTCACCCCCGACCTCGGCGTTCCGGCCGAGCACGTGCTGCTCGCGGCCGGTTCCGGCATCACCCCGATGCTGTCGATCGCCGCGTCCGTCCTGGCCGCCGACCGCAGCTCCACCGTCACCCTGC
This sequence comes from Kitasatospora sp. NPDC059817, assembly GCF_042731835.1. Classification (NCBI taxonomy): domain Bacteria; kingdom Bacillati; phylum Actinomycetota; class Actinomycetes; order Kitasatosporales; family Streptomycetaceae; genus Kitasatospora; species Kitasatospora sp. NPDC059817. The sequence goes on from NZ_JBHWIR010000017.1 coordinate 27,216, forward strand.
TGTACGGCAACCGGCGCAGCGACACCGTGATGTTCGCGGACGAGCTGGCCGACCTGAAGGACCGCTACCTCGGCCGCTTCCAGCTGGTCCACGTCCTGTCCCGGGAGACCCGTGACGCGGAACTGCTCAGCGGGCGGCTGGACCCGGAGCGGGTGCGGGCGCTTCTGGCGGCGCTGGTGGATGCCGGGAGCGTCGGGCACTGGTGGCTGTGCGGCCCGTTCGGGATGGTCGTCGGGGCGAAGGAGTTGCTCGCCGGGCTGGGCGTGCCGGGCGAGCGCGTGCACCAGGAACTGTTCCACGCCGAGGACGAGCCGGTGTCCGAGCGCCCGGAGGACCGGGACGGCGCGGCGGGAGCGGCCGACGGCCCGCACAGCGAGGTCACCGTCGTCCTGGACGGGCGCGGCAGCACGCTCTCCCTGCCGTGCGACCGCTCGATCCTGGACGGCGCCCAGCGCTCCCGCCCCGACCTGCCGTTCGCCTGCAAGGGCGGGGTCTGCGGCACCTGCCGCGCGCTGGTCACCGAGGGCGAGGTCGAGATGCGCCGCAACTTCGCGCTGGAGGAGAAGGAGCTGGCTGCCGGCTACGTCCTCACCTGCCAGGCCCGCCCGCTCACCGACCGGGTGACGGTCGACTACGACCGCTGAGCGGCCGGCCGCCGCACCCTTCCCCTCCTGCTTCCCCTCCTGACTGCTTCAGACCACGGCCGGGGCGGGCAGCCTGGCCGGATCGCCGAGCAGGTGGACGAGGTCGCTGACGGCGGCGCGACCGGCCCGGTTGGCGCCGATGGTGCTGGCGGACGGGCCGTAGCCGACCAGGTGGACGCGAGGGTCGGCGGTGGCGCGGGTGCCGGTGAGCGCGATGCCGCCGCCGGGGGAGCGCAGCCCGAGCGGGGCCAGGTGGCCGACCTCCGGGCGGAAGCCGGTGGCCCACACGATCGCGTCCACCGTCAGCTCCTCCTCCCCCCAGGCGACGCCGTGCTCGGTGAGCCGGTCGAACATCGGGCGGCGGTGCAGCGCGCCCAGTTCCTCGGCACGCCGGTAGGCGACCGACGGGCCGAGCCCGGTGACGCTCACCACGCTGCGCACCGGCAGGCCCTGCCGGACCCGTTCCTCGACCTTGGCGACCACCGTGCGCCCGTACTCGGGGGTGAACGGCCCCTCGTGGTAGACGGGCGGGGTCCGGGTGACCCAGACCGTCTCGCCGACCGCCGCCACCTCGGACAGCACCTGGATCGCCGAAGCGCCCCCGCCCACCACCAGGACGCGCCGGCCGGCGAACTCCCCGGGGCCGCGGTAGTCGGCGTAGTGCAGTTGGCGACCGGCGAAGTGGCCCGGGTAGTGGGGCAGGAAGGGGCGGGTCCAGGTGCCGGTGGCGTTGATCAGCGCGCGGGTGGACCAGGTGCTGTGGTCGGTCTCGACCAGCAGCCGGGAGTCCGGGCGGTCCGACTCGGCGCGCACCGCGCGAACCGCGACGGGGCGTACGACCGGGAGCGCGTGCCTGGCCTCGTACGCCGCGAAGTACCCCGGTACGACCTCGCGCGCCGGGGCCTCGGGGTCGGGCGCGGGGAGTTCGGCGTCCGGGAGGTCATGGAAACCGTGCACGGTGGCCATCCGCAGGGACGGTGAGCGGTGTGCCCAGGCGCCGCCCGGCGCGGGGTTGGCGTCGAGCACGACGAAGCCGCCGTCGGCGTCCGCCCGGTAGGGGGCGAAGCCGCGGCGGTTGAGGTGGTAGGCGGCGGACAGTCCGGCCTGTCCGGCGCCCACCACCAGGACGTCCACCGCGAGGCCGTCCACCACCTCGATGTCCACTACCAGGGCGTCCGCGTGCCGCTGCCCGCCATTGGTTGCACCGTAAACAGTCACGCCGGTGAAACATTGGGGGTGCGGCGGGTGTTCCCGCGTCTGCGGGTGCTTGCGGTCCCGGGGTGCTTGCCGTCCCGCCGCGTGGCGCCCCGCGCGGGCGACGGGTCAGCTCGGGCGCCGGGTCAGGCGGCCGGGGAGATCACCGCTGCCGTGCCGTAGGCACAGACCTCGGTGCCGACGTCCGCCGCCTCCGTCACGTCGAAGCGCATCATCAGCACCGCGTTTCCGCCGCGCGCCTTGGTCTGCTCGATCAGCCGCTGCATCGCCTCGTTGCGGCTCTCGACCAGGGTCTTCGTCAGGCCCCGCAGCTCGCCGCCGATCAGCGACTTCAGTCCGGCGCCGATCTGGCTGCCGATGTGGCGGCTGCGCACGGTCAGCCCGAAGACCTCGCCGATCACATGATCGACCCGGAAGCCGGGGATGTCGTTGGTGGTTACGACCAGGACGTCGGCGTTCGGGCCCTGCCCGCCGCCGTACTCGTTGATGTCAGCCATGGGCCCATCCTGCCCTGTCGTACGTCCGAGTGATCGAGGCGGGGCCGGGCGATGGCCGAGAAGGGGTCCAGAAGCTGGTTCAGACCGGTGATCGGGCGGCCGAAAGGCCGTACCGTAGCCCCATGGGCGAGCGAAGCGATCATCCACAGGGGCCGGGCGCGGCGGAGGACTCCGGCGCGCAGGAGATCGAGGCGACGGTGGTGCTGGGCCTGCGGATCACCGACTGGCCGGCGCTGCGCGCCGCCGCGATCAGGGCCGTCGAGGAGCTGGTGTTCGAGGGCATCGACCCGGCCGGCCAGCGCCGTGAGCTGCTGCGCGAGGTCTCCGAGGACGCCAACGCGGCGCTCGGCGCACTGCTGCACCCGGACCGGCTGGTGGCCGCGATCCCCGGGGTCGAGGCGATCGGCGGCACGCTGGAGATCAGCGTCACCGAGGACTTCGCGCCGGACTTCGCCGAGCTGTTCCCGCTGGAGGGCGACGAGGACGAGGACGGCGGCGCCGGCGCGGACTGGACCCTCACCCCGCGCACCGCCTGCCTCCTGCACGCCCAGCTGATCGGCCTGGCCGACGCCGCCTACGACGACTTCGACGAGCACGGTGACGACCCGGTCGTCGACGGCGAGGACGCCGACTGGTCGCTCTACGCCCGCCTGCCCCAGCGCACCTGGCGGCTGCACCGGAACTGGCGCCGCGCCATGGCCCGGGCCCTCGACGACCTGGCCGACGACCTCGCGCTCGGTGAATGGCCGCTGCCGCGCTGTCTGGCCGAGGACATCGGGCTGCGGATGGCCCTGGTGGACGCCCGGGCCCTGCTCGGCGCGCAGCCCGAGTCGGTGGCCGACATGATGGGCGACCTGCCGGCCGACCTGTACGACTACGACTGGGACGGCTGCCACGACGAACTGTTCGGCGTCTACGGACCGGACGACGGCGACCCGGAGCTGGGCGCCGAGCAGCGCACCGAGGTGCTGCTGGCGGCCACGCACCCGGAGGGCTGGTTCCTGACGTACGAGGACGCGGAGGCGCGGGACCCGCAGCGCGGCTACCGGCGCTGACCGGCCGCCGGGCTGGTCCGGTCCGGTTTTCGGGCCGGGCTGGGGTGGTTCGAAAGGCTTTTCGGGCGCCGCGACGGGTGGGCGACTAGGCTGCGGGCATGTCCGATACGTCTGATGTGCGTGCGGGTCCGGCAGGCGGGGACGACCAGGTGTTCACCCGGATCGCGCTCGGCCTGGACGGCGTCCAGGCCGCCCAGCACGGGCGGACGGCCGAGGCGCGGGCCAGCTTCGAGGCGCTCTGGGCGGCGCTCGGCGAGCGGGGCGACGTCTTCCACCGCTGCGTCCTCGCCCACTACCTGGCCGACCTGCAGGACGATCCGCAGGACGAGCTGGAGTGGGACCGGCGGGCGCTGGCCGCCGCCGACTCGCTGACCGCCGAGCGCGCCCAGACCTACGAGTCCGCCCTCCAGGTGCGCGCGTTCTACCCCTCACTGCACCTCAACCTGGCCTCGGACCACCTCAAGCTCGGCGAGCCCGACCTCGCGCGCGAGCAGCTGGAACGCGCCGTGCGCAGCCTGGACGCGCTCCCCGAGGACGCCTACAGCGCGAGCATCCGGTCGGCCGTCGACGAACTGCGGCAGCGGCTGCGTTGAGCGGTGGTGTGCGGTGGTGTGCGGTGGCGGGGGCGGGGGTTGGCAGGGGCAGGGGCGTACGGGCCCCCGGCACCGCGTGATCACCGGGGTGGCGGGGCTGGCATGCTGGACGGGTGACTTCTCCGTTCGACACCCCTGCTCCCGCTCCCGCTTCCGACGACTCCCCGGCCCCGGCGGACCGTGACGCGCGGCCGCAGTACGTGCTGCCGCTGCTCGTCCGGCTGGAGAAGGCCACGCCGCCCGGGCGGACCGACGCGCTGGAGACCTCGGCCCGGGCGGTGCTCACCCTGCTGTCCGACTCGCGGGTGACCGACGCGGACGGCGAGTGGGCGGAGCGGGTCGAGGCCTGGGAGGACGCCCGGATCCGCAAGGTGGTCCGGCGGGCCCGGGGCGGGGAGTGGCGCCGGGCGGGCGAACTGCCGGGGATCACGGTGAGCGGACGGGAGGCCGAGGTGCGGGTGTTCCCGCCGGTGCCGTTGGACGGTTGGCCGAAGGACCTCGCCAAGCTCCAGGTCTCCGGGACGGACCTGGAGGAGACCGCCGAGGTCGGCGCCCCTGAGCCCGGGTTGCCGGTGCTGTGGCTCAACCCGGAGCTGGAGATGAGCGCGGGCAAGACGATGGCGCAGACCGGCCACGCCGCCCAGCTGGCCTGGTGGCGGCTGGACGAGGCGCAGCGCAAGGAGTGGGCCGAGGCCGGATTCGCGCTCGCGGTGCGGACGGCCCCGGCGGAGACGTGGGAGGCGCTGGTCGCCAGCGGTCTGCCGCTGGTCCGCGACGCGGGCTTCACCGAGATCGCGCCGGGTAGCTGCACGGTGATCGCGGACCACCCGGCATTGCGGGGGACTGCTGAGGTCTGAGGTCTGACGTCCGGGAGTCGACAGCTGGCGTCTGGCGTTTGACGGCAGACGGATAACAGCGAACAGCTGACAGATTTCGAAATCTGTCAGCTGTTCGCTTGGAGCGGCGCGTTCGCGCGGCATGGCTTTCTACCGCGGTATCCAGCGAGCTCGGCCCTGGCTTGGCTCACCCGCCACTGGGCCGTGACCGGGCATGGCGGCGTCCCGACGGTTTGGCGACGGAGAGCACGACGTTGGCGACGTACACCGACAGCGCGACGATCGGGATGATCACCAGGTTGTAGCGGGTGAATCCGAGGTGCATGTCCGCGATGGTGCCGGTGGGGTGCTGGTCCATCAGGTGGGCCGCTTCGTGCAGCCGGGCGGTGAGTTCGAAGATCGAGGCGGCGGTGGCGGCCAGGGTGAGCCAGAACTTGACGGCAACCCAGCGGTACCTGAACAGGCGCCAGGGGGTTCCGAGTGCGAGGAGCAGGCCGGTCAGCAGGGAGAGCAGGCTCAGCGGGAGGACCAGCGCGTCGCCGAGGAGCGGCATCGTCCGGTAGGCGCTGCGCAGGGTCTCCGCGCTGTCCGTCAGCAGCCCTGTCGCGCCGAGTGTGAGCAGGCAGAGCATCAGGCCCAGCCAGCTGATCGAGCTGATGATGTGCACGACCACCGCGCTCTTGCGGGCAGTCGGTGAGAGGCGGAAGTTCTTGGGCTGCCGGGTGCCCTGATGGGGCGTTGCCACGGAGGACGCGGCGGGGGTGGTCATACGGGGTCCTTCGGGAGGCGACGGGGGAGGGGGCCTGCGTCAGGCTCTCGTGGCGAGCGCCGTGGTCGCCGGCCTGCGGCTGCGGCCGGCCACCGGCGTCAGAGCATGATGCGCCCGCCGGCCACGTCGATCGTCTGGCCGGTCAGCCAGGACGACGACTCGGACGCGAGGAAGAGCGCGGCGTGAGCGACATCGGCGGGCACTCCTGCGCGGCCCAGCGGGAACTGCCTGACGATCAGCGGGAGCTTTTCGGCGGGTATGCGCCCCTGCTGGCTCTCCGTCATGATGAGGGACGGAGCGAGGCAGTTGACCCGCACGCCGTGCCGGCCCACCTCCTGTGCGACCTGGCGGGTGAACATCAGCACGCCTGCCTTGGCCGCCGCGTAGGAGGCGGCGGCACCGCCGGGAAGCCGCCCGGCGGTGGACGCCATGGTGATGATCGAACCGCCGCCGCGCTCGATCATGCCGGGCAGGAAGGTCTGTACGGCCAGGAAGGTGGTGGTCAGGTTCAGGTCGACCACCGAGTGCCAGTGCTCCAGGCTCATCTGCTCGATCGGCACCGGGTCGCCGCCTCCGCCGACGAACGCGCAGAGCACTTCGATCGGACCGACGGACTGCTCTGCCTGTGCACGCAGCCGTACGAGGTCGGCGGGATCGGTGCAGTCGGCAGTCATCGCGACCGCCGTTCCGCCTGCCGCGCGGATCTCGCCGACCGTCCGGTCGACGGCACTCCGGTCGCGGCCGACGACGGCTGCCTTGACACCGTTGGCGGACAGGGCTTTTGCCGTCTCGGCTCCGATGCCCCGGGATCCTCCGGTGACGAGGGCGGCCTTACCCGCGAGATCGGGATAGGTGGGCAGTGGCGTGGTCATCAGTGTGGCTCCGTGGATTCTCGATTGACGGTCAGTCAGTCGGCTGGCGGGCGGCGTGGCGCCGCCCGTGCCGACCCCAGAAATCCTCGTTGCCGCGCCCGCACGCCGTCGTCGCCCGAGCGGCGACCGTCGGGATACTCCCGCTGTCGTAGCGTTGCGTTTTGGTGGTACGACGCTGGGCGGAGGCTGAAGTGCCGGGCTCAGACCAGTTGCTGACACAGAACAAGGACAGTGCTCTCCCGGCGGCCGAGCCCTTGGCGCGACCCGCGGCTGAAGCACCAGGCCCGTGTGAGGGCGGCCGGTGATCCGGTACCTGCGCGGGCGTACGGCGGAAGCCTTCCTCCGGAGGACGCCCCGGCGCGGCCGGTGCGGTGAACTGAACCGCGCCGGACGTGGGCCTTCCAACCGGCGCCCGTCCCTTGCCTGGAGGCTGTCGACCTTGTCGTCCTTCACCTCGCCCCGTCGGTCGTCCGCGGGAGTGCTCAGCGGCATCCTGTACGTGCTCCTCTTCGTGGCCGGCCTCGTCATCAGCGGCATCACCGCGCCCTCCGGGCCGTTCGCCACCCCGTACTCCAGCGACGACGTGGTGCGCAAGTACCTGCTCGCCGATCCGGCGGCGCTGCACCGCTCGCTTCAGGTGGGAGCCCTGTTCCAACTGCTCTCGGCGCTGGCGCTGCTGGCGTTCGTCCCCTGGCTCACAGAGTTCGTGGGCCGCCACGGCACCCCGGTGCGGGCGGGTGTGGTCCGGGCGGCGGGCGGTGCGTCCGGGGTCCTGCTGGTGCTGTCCGCGAGCGTGGGTTGGGTCCTGTCGCTGCTGGGCACCGCCGCGGACCTGCCGGTGTCCCGCGCCCTCATGGACCTCGCCTTCATCACCGGCGCTGCGCCCGCGATCGGCACGCTCGGCGTGGTCCTGTGGCAGGTGTCGCGCACCGCGCTGATGAGCCGGGCGCTGCCCGCCTGGGTGGCCTGGTCCGGACTGGCCCTGTCCGCCGCGAGCATGTTGTCCCTGCTCTCGCTGGTCGCCGAGCCGGCCACGCTGCTGATCCCGGTCGGACGTTACGTCGGCTTCCTCTGGTTCGTCGCGGTGAGCCTGACGCTGTGGCGTCGGGACGGCGGCACCCCCTCCACGGGCCGGTCGGGTACTACGGTGGGAGTAGCTGCACCCGCACCCGCGAGCTGATGCCCGGGTGTGGCGCGCCGAACTAGCCTTCCGGCATGAACGAGTTACGCCCGTCGTGGAAGCCGCCGTGGAACCGATCCGGCCGGGCGGGCCTGCCCGTGCTCTCGTCGCTGGCCGTCGCCTGCTTCCAAGTGGCGGGCACGGTCGGCGCAGGACAGCGGCAGCCCGACCGCGTCCAGCTCGACGCCCTCGGCTACGTGCTGCTCCTGCTCGGCCCCGCCGCGCTGCTGCTGCGCCGCCGCCACCCGGCGGCGGTCATGGCCGGCACCACAGCGGTCACCATCGGCTACCTGTTCGCCGGGTACCCGTACGGCCCGGTCTTCGTCAGCCTTGGTGTGGCGTTCTTCGTCGTGGTCCAGTGCGGGCAACGGCGGGCGGCCTGGGCCTGCGGCGGCGCCTTCTACGTCGGTCAGCTGCTGATGAGCTACGCGATTCCGTACGACTGGCTGCGGGCCAAGAGCTGGCAGGCCAACGCCTGGCAGGAGTTGGGCGTCGCGGCGGTGCTGCTGCTCATCGCGACCGGTGCGGAACTGGCCCGGGTCCGTCGCGAGCAGTTCGCCGCCGCCGGAGCCGCCGCGGAGGAGGCACAGCGGCGCCGCGTCGACGAGGAGCGGCTGCGGATGGCCCGCGAGCTGCACGACATCCTGGCGCACAGCATCTCGTTGATCCACGTCCAGGCCGGGGTCGCGCTCGAACTCATCGACACCCGCCCGGAACAGGCCAGAAGCGCCCTGGCGACGATCAAGGCCGCCAGCAAGGAGGCCCTGGGCGAGGTCCGGCAGGTCCTCGGCACGCTGCGCGGACCGGGGGCCACCGCGCCGCGCACCCCCGCCCCCGGCCTGGACCGGCTGGACGAACTGGTCGACCAGGCCGGCCGGGCAGGCCTGACCGTCAGCGTCCGTTCCGAGGGCATCCCCGGGGAGGCGCCGACCGCCGTCCAGCGGGCCGCCTTCCGGATCGTCCAGGAAGCCCTGACCAATGTGATCCGCCACTCCGCGGCCCGGACGGCCACCGTGCTGCTCTCCCGGACGGCCGACGGCCTCACCGTGCAGATCGACGACCCGGGCCCGGTGGGCGGCGGCGACGCGGGCGGCTCGGGAGCCGGACTGATCGGGATGCGGGAGCGGGTCGCCACCTTCGGGGGCACCCTGGAGGCGGGCCCGTGCGACGCGGGCTTCCGAGTCCGGGCCCGCCTGACGAGAGGTGACTGGTGATCAGGGTGCTGCTGGTGGATGACCAGATGCTGGTCCGGGCCGGGTTCCGGGCGTTGCTCGACGCCCAGCCCGACGTCGAGGTGGTCGGCGAGGCCGGCGACGGCGAGCAGGCCCTGTGCCTCGCCGTCGAGCTGCGTCCCGACGTGGTGCTGATGGACATCCGGATGCCCCGCCTCGATGGTCTGGAGGCCACCCGGCGGATCGGGGCCGACCCGGAGCTCGGCGGGGTGCGGGTGGTCGTACTGACCACCTTCGAGCTCGACGAGTACGTCTTCGAGGCGTTGCGGTCCGGCGCGGCAGGGTTCCTCGTCAAGGACGCTGAGCCGGCCGAACTGCTCCGGGCGGTCCGGGTCGCTGCCGCAGGCGACGCGTTGCTCTCGCCGGGCGTCACCCGGCGCCTGATCGGAGAGTTCGCCGCCCGCTCGAAGGAGCCGCGGGCGGTCGGCCTTGAGATGCTCACCGAACGTGAACGCGAGGTGCTTGCCCTGGTCGGGCTCGGGCTCTCCAACGAGGACATCGCCCGCCGCCTGGTGGTCAGCCCGCTGACCGCCAAGACGCATGTCAGCCGCGCCATGGTCAAGCTCGGCGCCCGCGACCGCGCCCAACTGGTCGTCCTCGCCTACGAATCCGGCCTGGTCCGCCCCGGCTGGCTCGGGTGACGGATGACAGATGACAGCGAACAGATAACAGATAACAGAGTTCGAAATCTGTTATCTGTTCGCTGTTACTTGTTTGCTGTCATCTGTTTGTTGTCATCGGTTACCGGCCCGCCGCCCGCCGTCGGGCGTTACTCGCCGGAAGCCTGGTGTCGTCGGATCGCCCGCAGCCCGCCGTAGGCGGCAGCAGCCGTCCAGAGGGCCATGATCAGCAGGCCGGTCCAGTGGCCGTAGTGGATGCCGGCCTCGGTCCGGGTGTGCGTCGCGTACAGGCCGGCCCGGTCGGGCAGGAACTGGCCAGCCTCGCGGACGCCGGGGATGGCCGCCAGCCAGGTGGTGCCGAGGAACACCATCGGGCCGAGCAGGCCGAGCGCGGCGCTGAAGTTGCCCAGCATCGTGGTCAGTCCGAGGCAGAGCAGTACCAGCAGCGGGTGGTAGAGCACGCCGGCCACGAAGCTGCGGGCCAGGCCGGGGGTCGACCAGTCCAGTCCGACGGTGGCGTCGACGGCCAGGAACGAGCCCGCCGTCGACGCCAGCCCGAGCAGCAGGCCCAGCCCGGCGCCGAGCGTGAGCTTGGCGCCGTACAGCCGCGCGCGCCGGGGGGCGGCGATGAACGAGGTGCTGATCATGCGGGTGTTGAACTCCTGCCCGATCAGCAGGATCCCGAGGCAGGCCACGGCCACGTGCCCGAAGAGCAGCCCGTAGTAGATCCCGTTGGCCGGGTCCGTGTCGGGGGCCACGGTCTTGGGGTCGGAGGCGGCGCTGACGGCCGCGGTGACCCCGACGGTCAGGAGCAGGGCGACCAGCGGGGCGGCCCACTGGGAGGGCAGGGTGGTGAACTTGATCCGTTCGGCGCGCAGGGCGTGGGCCGCGCTCATTGTCATCTTCCCTTCGTTCGTGGTCACTTGGCGCGCCGCAGGGCGAGCAGGCCGCCGTAGGCCGCGGCGCCGGCCCACAGGGCCATGATCAGCAGTCCGGTCCAGTGCCCGTACGAGACCTGCGGGTCGTCGGCGTAGTGCAGTGCGTACTGGCCGGCCCGGTCGGGCAGGAACTGGGCCACCTGCCGCACCCCGGCCACGCCGCCGAGCAGCGGCGAGAGCAGGAAGACGACCGGTACCAGCAGTCCCATGGCGGCGGTGAGGTTGCCGAGCAGCGCGGTCGCTCCGAGGCAGAACACCACCAGCAGCACCGGGTAGAGCACGCCGGCGGTGGCGCTGCGGACGAAGGCGGGGCCGTCCCAGTCGCCGGGGACGGTGGCCGCGTACCCGGCGAAGGCGCCCGCCGTGCCCGCCGCGCCGACGCCGAGGCCGACCAGTGCGCCGAGCGTGAGCTTGGCGCCGTACAGCCGTCCGCGCCGGGGGACGGCGGTCAGCGAGACGTCGATCATGCGGGTGTTGAACTCCTGGCCGATCAGCAGGACCGCGAAGCAGACCAGCGCGGCCTGGCCGAAGTTGAGCCCGTAGAAGACGCCCACGCCGGGGTCGTCGGTGAGATTGTGCTCCGAGCCGCCGAGGGCCGCACCGATGGCCGTGGTGGTGCCCACGGTGAGCGCGAAGGCGAGCAGCGGGGTGATCCAGAGCGAGTGGAGCGTGGTGAGCTTGATCCGTTCGGCGTTGAAGGCGCACAGGTGGTGCCGGAGGGTCGAGCCGGGGTTCATGCGGTGGCCTCGGCGCGGTACTCGACGCTGTCGGCGGTCATCCGCATGAACGCCTCCTCCAGCGAGTCCTGTTGGACCGCGATCTCGTACAGGACCACGCCGTGTGCGGCGGCGAGCGCGGCGATCTGCTCGGGTTCGGCGCCGGTCACCTCCCAGGCGCCGTCGTCGGCCTCGGTCGCGGTGAGGTTGCCGGCGGCGTCCGACTGCTGGAGCAGGTCGCCGCCGAACAGGGCGGCGAGTTTGGCCGAGTTGACGGCCCGGACGCGGATCCTGGTCCGGCCGTGCTGGTCGATGAACTCGGCGGTGGCGGCGTCCGCGAGCAGGCGGCCACGGCCGATGACCACCAAGTGGTCGGCGGTGAGCGCCATTTCGGTCATCAGGTGGGACGACACCAGCACCGACCTGCCCTCGGCGGCCAGTTCGCGCAACAGGGTGCGGATCCAGCGGATGCCCTCCGGGTCGAGACCGTTGACCGGTTCGTCCAGCAGCAGCACCGGCGGGTCGCCGAGCAGCGCGGCGGCCACCCCGAGGCGCTGGCGCATGCCGAGGGAGAAGCCGCGGATCCGCCGTCCGGCGGCGTCCGTCAGGCCGACCTGGGCGAGCACCTCGTCCACCCGGCGCGGCGCCAGGCCGTTGCTCGCCGCGAGCCAGCGCAGGTGGCCGGCGGCGGTGCGGCCGCCGTGCAGGGCGTGGGCGTCCAGCAGGGCGCCCACCTGCCGCAGCGGCTGGGCGAGTTCGGCGTACCGGTGGCCGCCGACCAGGGCGCTTCCGGCGGTGGGGCGGTCCAGGCCGAGGATCAGGCGCATGGTGGTGCTCTTACCGGCGCCGTTCGGGCCGAGGAAGCCCGTCACCAGGCCGGGCCGGACCTCGAAGGACAGGTCGTCGACGACGCGCCGACCGTCGTACTCCTTGGTGAGGCCCTGGATCTCGATCACGGCCGCGCTCCCCTCTCGGTGCTCCGGTGCCGGGTCGTCCGGCTGGTGGTCACATTCGACCGGAGGGGGCCGTACCGGCGGATCCCGCCGGGGTCGGGAGCCGTCTCCCTCCCGGGAGGGAGACGGCGGCAGGCTCGCGGGGGAGCCAGGGCCGGCCGCTGAGCTGGCAGGATGGTGGAATGCCCAGGATCCTCGCGCCGCTGCTGGCCGGCGCCACGTACGCGCGCCTGCTGCACCTGCTGGTCGGGTGGATCTTCGCGGGCGTCATCCTGATGATCTACCCGGGGACGTACCACAAGGGCCTTGGCGAGATCGTGGTCGCGAGCGCCGCGGTGGACGTCACCCTGCTCGCCCTGGTCGCCCTCGTCCCCGCGACGCGGCGCGCCGAGGGGGTGCAGGCGCGGTTGCTGCTGCTGCCCGACCGTGAGGAGGACATCGCCGCCGAGTCCTCCGGCACCTGGGCGGACCGGCGGCGCACCGCCGGCTGGCTGATCGGGCGGGTCGTGCTCGGCTCGGTGGTGGGGTTCGCGACGGCCTTCGGCCTCACCAGCGGCTACGACCTGCTGACCGGACCGGACTCGTTCTGGTACCTCCCGCTCGCCCCGGTGCTGGTGGTCGGCTACGGCTGGCTGGTGGTGTCCGCCGGTCGCCTCCAACTCGCCATGGCCGTAAGGCTGCTGGGTCCTTCCCCGGCGGAGCGGCTAGCGGAGGCGGAGCTGCGGGCCGAACGGCTTCTGGAACGCAACAGGTTGGCCCGCGAGCTGCACGATTCCATCGGCCACGCACTTACGGTGACGGTCATTCAGGCGGGTGCCGCACGGGAGGTCGGGGACCAGGTGTTCACCGCCAAGGCGCTCGAAGTCATCGAGGAGACCGGCCGCCGGGCCATGGAGGACCTCGAACGCACCCTCGTCCTGCTCCGCGAGACGCCGGAGGGCGCGGCCGGCAGCGGAACGGCCACCGAACAGCCCGGCGTCGACCAGCTGCCCGCACTGTTCGACACCGCCCGGTCGGCCGGGAGCCCGGTCGAGGCGCGGATCGAGGTGTCGGCGGGGGCGCTGCCCGGGGTGCTCTCCCGCGAGTCCTACCGGATCGTCCAGGAGGGCGTCACCAACGCGCTCAAGTACGCGCCCGGCGAGCCGGTCAGCGTCCGGATCGCCGTTCAGGGAGGGCAGTTGGAGCTGCGCTGCGCCAATCGCTCGGCGGTCGGCGGAGCCCCGGCGCGCCTGGCGGGCGGTGCGGCGGGCAAGGGCGGCAAGGGCGGCAAGGGGCTGCGCGGCATCCGGGAACGCGCCACGCTGCTCGGCGGGGAGGCCACCGCCGGGGTGTCGGGCGACGGGGGCGGGGAGTGGGTGCTCGCCGTCCGGCTGCCCCTACGCTTGGGCTCGTGACGAACGATCCTGTGGGCGCCGGACCGGTGAGGGGCGCCGCCGGGATGATCGACATCCTGCTCGCCGACGACGAGGAACTGGTCCGGGCCGGGATGCGGGCCGTCCTGGAGGCGCAGGGGGGCCTGCGGGTGGTCGGTGAGGCCGCCGACGGCGCCGACGCGGTGGCGCTGGCCCGCGCGCTGCGCCCGCACGTCGTCCTGATGGACGTCCGGATGCCGGTGCTGGACGGCCTGGCGGCGACCCGCGAGCTCCTGCGCCCCGGTGCGCCGGGGGAGCAGCCGCCGAAGATCCTGGTCGTCACCACCTTCGAGAACGACGACTACGTCTACCAGGCGCTGCGCGCGGGCGCCGACGGCTTCCTGCTGAAGCGCTCCCGGGCGGCCGAGATCGCGCACGCGGTACGGCTGGTGGCGGCGGGCGAGTCACTGCTGTTCCCGGCCACGATCCGCCGCCTCGCGGCCGGCCACGGCAATCCCGCCGCCCGCGCGACCATGGACCGGGCGGCGCTGACCGAGCGCGAGGCACAGGTGCTGCGGCTGGTCGCGCGCGGCCTCAGCAACGGGGAGATCGCCGAGCTGCTGTTCCTCGGCGTGCAGACGGTGAAGACCCACGTCAGCAGTGTGCTGGCAAAGCTCGGGGCGCGGGACCGCACCCAGGCGGTGATCGCCGCGTACGAGTCGGGCTTCGTCGAGCCGTCGGAGTAGCGCACAGCGCGGCGGGCAGGAGTGGCGTACCGGGCCTGAGCGGCGTAGCGGGCAGGAGCTCGGCGGGGACGCGGGCGGCCCGGCGCTGTCGGGGTCAGGCCGGGTAGGCGTGGGTCTGGGTGGCCTTGACGGAGGCCCAGACCTCGGATCCGGGCGCCAGCCCCAGCTCGGCGACGGCGGCCGGGGTGAGGTCGGCGGCCATCGGCAGTTCGCCCGCGAGGTCGGCGCGTACCTGGTCGCCGTGCAGGTCCAGGCCGGTGACCTCGGCCTTCCACACGTTGCGCGCGCTGGACTGGGGCCGTTCGCGGTGCAGGGTCACGGCGGACGGCGGGAAGGCGACGAAGGCCGGGCCGGACAGCTCCTCGGTGGTGGCCAGGACCGTGCCGGCCGTGAGCGTGACCTGGTGGCCCTCGGCCACGCCCTGGTACAGGTTCAGTCCGACCAGGCGCGCGATGTAGTCGGTGCGCGGCCGCCGGGCGACCTCCGCCGGGCTGCCGGACTGCACCTCGTGCCCTCCCTCGATCACCACCAGCCGGTCGGCGAGCACCATCGCGTCCAGCGGGTCGTGCGTCACCAGCACCGCCACGGCCTCGAACTCGGCAAGATGGCGCCGCAGTTGGGCGCGCACGTCGAGCCGGGTGCGGGCGTCCAGGGCGGCCAGTGGCTCGTCCAGCAGCAGCAGCCGGGGGCGGACGGCCAGCGCCCGGGCCAGCGCCACCCGCTGGGCCTGGCCGCCGGAGAGGCTGCCGGGGCGTACGGAGGCGTGGTCGGCCAGGCCCATCCGCTCCAGCCAGCCGGCCGCCTCGGCCCGGGCGGCACGCTTGGGGCGGCCCTGGCAGCGCGGGCCGAAGGCGACGTTGTCGAGCGCGCTGAGGTGCGGGAAGAGCAGGTAGTCCTGGAACACCACGCCGACGGGACGTTCCTCGGCGGGGGTGTGCACGCGCTGCCCGGGCTCCTCCAACAGACGTCCGTCCAGGCGCAGGTGGCCGCCGGTGAGCGGGAGCAGCCCGGCGAGGGCGCGCAGGGCGGTGGACTTGCCGGCGCCGTTCGGGCCGAGCAGCGCGACCACCTCGCCGGGGGCGGCGGTGAGGGCGAGGTCGAGGGTGAACGCGGCGCGCTCCACCCGCAGCCGGGCGTCGAGGGCGGGTGCAGGCGCAGCCGCGGCGGTGGCGGTGGGGGCAGCGGGGTCAGCGGGGTCAGCGGGGTCGGTCGAGGAGGTGCTCATCGGGGCGGCGTCCAGGGGGTCGGGGCAGCGGTGGCCGGGTTCCGGCCCGGGGCTCGCAGGGCCGTCACGGGGTCGACATCCAGCGGTCGCGCAGGCCGACCAGGACCGCGACGGAGACCACCAGCAGGACCAGCGACAGCGCGATCGCCGCCTCGGGGTCCGATTCCATGGCGAGGTAGACGGCCAGTGGCATGGTCTGGGTGCGGCCCGGGAAGTTGCCCGCGAAGGTGATCGTGGCGCCGAACTCGCCGAGCGCCCGGGCCCAGGCGAGGACCGCCCCGGCGGCGATCCCCGGGGCGATCAGCGGCAGGGTCACCCGGCGGAACGCCGTCAGCCGGGAGGCGCCCAAGGTCGCGGCCGCCTCCTCGTAGCGGGGGTCGGCGGCGCGCAGCGCGCCCTCCACGCTGATCACCAGGAACGGCATCGCCACGAACGCCTCGGCGATCACCACCCCGGTCGTGGTGAACGGCAGCGTGATGCCGAAGGCCGAGTCCAGCCAGGAACCGACGATGCCGCGCCGCCCGAGGACCAGCAGCAGTGCCACGCCGCCGACCACCGGCGGCAGCACCAGCGGCAGGGTGACCAGGGCCCGGATCACCCGTCGGCCCGGCAGTTCGGTGCGGGCGAGCAGCCAGGCCAGTGGGACGCCGAGGACCAGCGAGACCGCCGTGGCCGCCGTCGCGCAGATCAGCGACAGGCGCAGGGCGTCCCAGACGGCGGCGCTGGTGAGCTGCTCGGACAGGCCGCTCCAAGGAGCCCGGACGAGCAGGCCGACCAGCGGCAGGATCAGGAACGCCAGCCCGAGTAGCGCCGGGAGCAGCAGCGTGACGGGGACGCGGTGGGTGCGCCGGCGCCGGCGTGGCAGGGCTTTCGCCGTTGCTGCCATGCCGGGCCCGGTGTCGGCGGTGCGTTCGGTGGTGCGCCCGGTGTCGCTGGTGCGCTTTGTGGTGCGGTCGCTCACGGCGCCTGGAAGCCCGCCGCGGTGAGCACCTGCTTGGCCTCGGGCGACTGGATGTACGCGACGAAGGCGGCGGCGCCGTCCTTGTTCGGGGCCTTGGCCAGGGCGGCGATCGGGTAGTCGTTCACGGCCTTGTCGGCCTCGGGGAAGTCCACGCTGTCGATCTTCCCGGCATCCGCCTTCACGTCGGTCTTGTACACGAGCGAGGCGTCGACCTCGCCGAGCTCGACCTTGGTCAGCGCGCCCTTGACGTCCTGCTCCAGGGTGACCGGGGTGAGGTTGACGTTGGCGGCCTTGAGCGCGGTCAGGGCGGCGGCGCCGCACGGCACCTCCTTTGCGCACAGCGCGACCTTCACGCCGGAGGCGGTGAGGTCGTTCAGGCCCGCGACGTGCTTGGGGTTGCCCTTGGGCACGGCGATGGTGAGCGTGTTCTTGACGAAGGTCTTCGGGTCGCCGCTCGCGCCGCCCGCGTCGGTCACGGTCTTCATGGTGGCCGGACTGGCGGCGGCGAACACGTCCGCCGGGGCGCCGGAGTTGATGCTGGTGGCGAGGCTGGAGCTGCCGCCGAAGTTGAACTTGACCTTGGCACCCGGGTTCGCGGCCTCGAACTTCTTGCCGAGGTCGGTGAACGTCTCCTTGAGCGAGGCGGCGGCGAAGACGGTGATGTCGCCGGTGGCCTTCGGGACGCTGCCGCCACCGGCCGCCGACGAGGCCGAGGAACCCGCCGCCGAAGCGGGCGAGGAGCCGCCGGACTTGCCACCGCCGTCGCTGCCGCAGGCGGTGGCCCCGAGGCTGAGGACGAGGGCCGCCGCGGCGGCGACGGCGAGTCTGCGGGTGGTCGTACGGGTGCTCATCGGGGCTTCCCCTCCAGGGCTCGCGCCGGAAGGGGCGCGGGGTGAGGCCGCAGGTGCGGCCATTACGGTGATCATAGTGCCGCAAATGCGAGTGATAAGTCCTCTGTCGCTTCGCACAGGCGGGGTGTGGCGGGGGTCTCCGCCCGGCTGTGTGAAGGCTCAAACGTGTAGGGACGGCGCCGGGGCGGGAGTGCTGCGCGGTGAGCTGTCCCAGGGCATCGTCTGCCTGCCGACCGCGCTCGCCGGTACCGACCTGGCGGACGCCGCCGGGCGCGGCGAGGACTTCGCCGAGCTGCTCGGAGTCGTCAAGTGGCAGCCCCCGGTACCGACCTCCATGAACGGCGACGTGCTGAGCGCGCCCGACCTGCTGCCCTGGGTGGACATCGAGAACCTCAAGCGCTACCCCGACGTCTTCGAGCCTGGCGAGCCCGTGGTGCTGACCGAGAAGCTGCACGGCAGTTGCTGCCTGATGACGTACACCGCCGCCACCGGCGAGGTCCAGGTGTCGTCCAAGGGCATCGGGGCGCAGGGGCTCTCACTCGTCGAGGACGAGCGCAACCTGTACTGGCGGGCCGTGCGCGCGTATGACCTCCCCGCCGTGGCGGCCCGACTGGCCGAGCGGCTCGGCGCCGAGCGGGTCGGCGTCTTCGGCGAGGTCTTCGGGGCCGGTGTGCAGGACCTGACGTACGGCGCCTCCGGCCGTGCCGAACTGCCCGGCTATGCCGTGTTCGACGTATCGGCTTTGGTGGACGGGCAGCTGAGGTGGTACTCCGCCGCCGAACTGCTCGACGGCGAACTGCCGTTGGTGCCCGAACTGTGGCGCGGGCCGTTCGACCCGGAGACGGTACTGGCCTTCGCCCAGGGCGAGGAGACCGTCTCGGGGCGTGAACTCCACCTGCGCGAAGGCGTGGTGGTCCGGCCGGTGACGGAGCGCTGGAGCCCGGTGGTCGGCGGACGGGCGATCGCCAAGGTGGTCGGTGACGCCTACCTGACGCGCAAGGGCGGCACCGAGTACGAGTGATCCCCGCCCCGCTCCGTCGCGCCCTCCCGTGCGCTCCCGCACGCTTTCGTTTCTTCGCGCGCGCCTTCGCGCCTTCCGTGACTGATGATTCGTCAGTTACGTTGATGGGTCGCCTGTGGAGAATGGAGTGCCGATGACCACCGCCACCGCCCTCATCCCCGGGCCGGCCGGAAACCCCCTGGTCGGGTCGCTGTTCGATCTCACCCGCCGCCCGCTGCGCACCTACCTCGCCGCCCACCGCGACCACGGGGACGTGGTCCGGTTCCGGGTCGGGCCGCCCGGGCTGCGGGTCGAGTTCTACGGGGTGTTCTCCCCGGAGGGTGTCCAGCAGGTACTGGGTAGCGAGGCCGCCAACTTCCGCAAGGAGAACGCCTTCTACGACGAGCTGCGAAGCAGCGTCGGCAACGGACTGCTGACCAGCCAGGACGGCGACTACCAGCGCCAGCGCCGGCTGGTCCAGCCGCTGTTCACCCGCCGCCGGGTGGACGGCTACGCGGGCGCTGCCGCCCAGGAGGCGCGGGCACTCACCGAGCGGTGGAACGCGATCCCGGTCGGGGTCGGGGTCGTGGACGCGGCGGAGGAGATGTCCCGGTTCGCGCTGCGCGCCGTCGCCCGGATCCTGTTCGGCGCGGACGTCGAGGAGGCGGTGGCGGTGGTGGACCGCAGCTTCCCGGTGCTCGGTGAGTACGTCTGGGACCGGGGCTTCGCGGCGATTCGCATCCCGCGCACCTGGCCGACCCCCTCGAACCGGCGCGGTGCCGAGGCCCAGCGCGCCCTGTACGCGGTCTGCGACCGGATCATCGCCGAGCGGGCCGCGCGCGGCGACCTGGACGAGGGCGCGGACGACCTGCTCACACTGCTCGGGCGCGCCCGCGGCGAGGACGGGGAGCAACTCGACCCGGCCGAACTCCGGGACCAGGTGCTGGTGTTCCTGCTCGCCGGGCACGAGACCACGGCCACCTCGCTGGCCTTCGCGCTGCACCTGCTGGCCACGCACCCCGAGCAGCGCAAGCTCGCCCAGCAGGAGGCGGAGACCGTGCTGGCCGGCCGGGAGCCGACCGCGGCGGACCTGGAGTCGCTGCCGTACATCACCCGGGTGCTGAAGGAGTCGATGCGGCTCTACCCGGCGGCGGCCCTGGTCGGGCGGAGGGCGGTCGCCGAGACGGTCATCGACGGGTACGTGATCCCGGCGGGTGCCCAGGTAGTCGTCTCGCCGCTGGTCACCCACCGGCACCCGGAGCACTGGCCGGACCCGGAACGCTTCGACCCCGACCGCTTCCTGCCCGAACAGGAGAAGGAGCGGCACCGCTACGCCTGGTACCCGTTCGGCGGCGGTCCGCGGGCGTGCATCGGGCAGCACTTCGCGATGCTGGAATCGGTGCTGAGCCTGGGCGTGCTGCTGCGGGACTTCGAGATGGAGGCGGTGGACGAGCGGGTGGCGCTCGCCCAGGGCATCACGCTCCGCGCGGCGAGCCCGATGCGGATCCGGGTGACGGCGCGGGGAGCCGCGGGGCTCGCCGGGTAACGGCTGACAGCCTGCAGCGTTCAGATTTCAGCGGACAGATAACAGAAGATGAAATCTGTTATCTGTCATCTGTTTGTTGTCATCTGTTCGCCGCCTCTCCGGGCATGCGACCGGCCGGCGCCCGCCGGGGTACGGACATGCAGCGGGGGCGCCGCCCCGGCGGGACGGCGCCCCTCATCGGTTCTGTCGGTGCCTCAGCCCCGGCTCTGGAACACGATCTTGGTCCAGCTGGAGCCCGGGCAGTTGCCCCAGACGTCCCAGGCCTGGGATCGGGCGCCGATCCACAGGCCGGTGGTGCTCGTGCCGTTGGCGCAGTAGGTGATGGTGCGCAGCTCGCCCGAGTAGACGTTGCAGTAGCCCACCCAGCGCCACCCGTAGTCTGCGGTGATGACGCAGTGGTAGGAGGCGGCGGCCACCTCGGGCGAGGCCCCGATGGCGCCGGCGGTGATGGTCTGGTCGGCGGCGGCGGCGGTGGGCGCGGCGGCGGCGGGCAGGGCGGTGGTGCCGAGCACGCCGAGGGCGGCTGCGGCGGCCATCCCGAACGTGGCGATCTTCCTGGCGATGCGACCTCGCATGGCGGTTTCTCCTCGCTCAACGGTACAGATCGGGCGGTGCGTCCCCGGCCGTCCGGATCCACGGGGTGAGTGAATTCCGGCTTCCTGTCCGGCTGATGACGTATTGCGCACGAATGACTGCGGACAGTGAGACGACGGCCTATGATGTGACCTGTGTCACAGGCTTTTTCGATGGGTCGTGACCTGCCCAACTGGGCTTTCGGAGTGCCGATTTCCGGGGAGAGCGGCATGGCGGAATGCGACGGTCGGTGTGGCGGCGGACGCGGGAGCGGAGGCGGGAAGGACTTCGGTCCGAGGCCCGCCGATCGTCAATCGGCCGATTTCAACCGGGTGTTCACGGAAATGCTGCCGAGGCTCCACCGGGCGGCCGCTTCGCTCACCGGCGGGCTCGCCGCCGGGGACGTGGTGCATGACGCGTATCTGCGGATCGCCCGCAGGCCGGAGCGGTTCCTGAGCCATCCGCAGCCCTACGCCTACGTGTTCACCACGATGGCGAACATCCTGCGCGACCAGTGGCGCCGGGAGCGGCGGAGGGTCGTGCTGCCCGATCCGTCCGAGACGGCCGAGCGGGAGCGGGACCGGCCGCCGGTCGAGTCGCCGTCGGGCGGGATGGTCGAGCTGCAGGCGCGCTGGGAGGTGCTCCGGCTGCTGGGCTGCCTGACCTCGAAGCAGGCCCGGGTGGTGGTGCTGGTGGATCTCGACGGCTACACCGTCGACGAGGCCGCCGAGCTGCTGGGCCTGCATCGCAGCACGCTGGCCGTCACCCGTCGCCGCGCCCACGGGAAGCTGCGCGCCGTCCTCGCGCGGGAGCGGGAACATGAGCGGGAGGGCGAGCGGGGCGATCGGCCGGGGCCCGCCCCCGCAGAGGCGCCCGGCGCGGCGCCCGGCGTGGGGTCCGATGAGGGGCCCGGCGCAGGCCCTGGGGCGGCGCCCGAAGCGGCTCCCGACGCACCGAGCTGACGCTAAGTCAGCTGATGCGCCACCCCGGCCCGTACGCTGAAAATCGTGATCACGTACGAGGACCACCGCCTCCGCGCCCTGGCTGACGACGGCCGCTGGCCCGAACTGCTGACCGCCTACCGGCAGGGCCGGGCGGCAGCCGTGGAGCGCGCCGGGGAGGAGCCCGCGGCGGCGCTGACCGCGCCGCTCGGCCACCTGATCGCCTACTCGGCGCCGCCGGAGCTGTCCGTCCGGCTGTTCGACCGGGACGGCGGCCCGGGCACGGTCGCGGGGGTCGCCGACCATGACGCCGGTCCGCTCTGGGAGGTGCTGGCGACTCGGCATTCCTGGCTGCGGCTGGCTCCGCTGCTCGTCCCGGCCCCGGTGCGCCGACTGGTCGCGCAGACCAGGGTGCTGCTCGGCGAGGACCTCTCGTACGGGGCCGAACCCGACCCGGAGGGCATGCCGCTGCTGCTGGCGCCCTGGGAGACGGCCGGATGGGACGAGGGGGCTCGGGTGCGCCAGTACCTGCCCTGCGGGGGCGCGCGCAGTGCGCTGCTGACCCTGCCGGCCAGCCGGGAGGGTCTGGGCGAGGTGGTGCTGCCCGCGCCGGGCGTACGGCTGGGCGGGCAGCGGGCGACCCGGGCGCTGGCCGCGCTGGCGGACTGGGCGGAGGTGGTCTGCGTCCGGGGCCCGGCGCCGCAGGCGGCCGCCCAACTGGCCCGTAGTTCCCGGGTCACCGGCGGGTACCTGCCGTTCGCGCTGGTCTACCCGGCGCTCGTGCAGGCCGCCGTCGTGGACCGCGGGCGGGGCTCGGCGCACGGACGGCTGGCGCTCTGGCGGGCGCTGGTCGCGATGGCCGGCGCGGAGGGTACGGACGGGCCGGACCGGGCGGAGGTCGACGCGCTGGTGGCCCGGATGCGCTGCTTCATCTGGCACGAGCCGGCCGCCGGGCTGCGCCATCTGCACGTCGCGCTGGAGGACCCGGCCTGTGGCCTGGCCTGGGCGGTGAGCGGCTCCGAGGACCTGTGAGGACCTGCGAGGACCTGCGAGGACCGGTGAGGGCCTGTGGCGAAGGCCCGCCGGACATGCGGAACCCCCGGTCCGGCGCCGTTTCCGGGGGAGGTGGTGGCGCCGGACCGGGGGCGTATGAGGGGGCCGCTCAGGCGGCCGCGGCCGTGCCGCTCCGGACGGGGTCGGCTTCCGGAGCCGCCGGGACGGCCTCGGGGGCCGCGATCGGCCCGCCGTGCGTGTCGACCAGGGTCCGCTCGTCGAACGGCTCCTCGCCGGCCAGCACCCGCTGGGCGCGGTCCGCGTCGAGTTCGCCGGTCCAGTGCCCGATCAGGACGGTGGCGACGGCGTTGCCCGCGAAGTTGGTGAGCGCGCGGGCCTCGGACATGAAGCGGTCGATGCCGACGATCAGGCCGACCCCGTCCACCAGAGCGGGCTTGTGCGACTGCAGTCCGCCGGCCAGGGTGGCCAGCCCGGCGCCGGTGACCCCGGCCGCGCCCTTGCTCGCGATCACCATGAACACCAGCAGCGAGAGCTGCTCGCCGATCGACATCGGCTTGTCCATCGCCTCGGAGATGAAGATCGACGACATGGTGAGGTAGATCGCGGTGCCGTCGAGGTTGAAGCTGTAGCCGGTCGGCACGGTGATGCCGACGACCGGGCGGCTCACGCCGAGGTGCTCCATCTTGGCGATCAGGCGGGGCAGCGCGCTCTCGGAGGAGGAGGTGGAGAGGATCAGCAGGAACTCGCGGCCCAGGTAGCGCAGCAGCGCGAACACGTTGACCCCGGCGACCAGTCGCAGCAGCGCGCCCAGGACGACGACGACGAACAGCACGCAGGTCGCGTAGAAGCCGATCATGATGACCGCGAGGCTCTTCAGCGCGGCCGTGCCGGTCGCTCCGACGACGGCGGCCATCGCCCCGAAGGCGCCGATCGGCGCGACCCACATGATCATCGACATGACCCGGAAGACCAGCCGCTGCACGTGCTCGATCCCGCGCAGCACCGGGGCACCGGCCGGGCCCATCGCCTGGAGGGCGAAGCCGGCGAGCAGTGCGACCAGCAGGGTCTGCAGCACCTTGCCCTCGGTGAGGGCCGAGAACGTGGTGGTGGGGATCATCCCGAGCAGGAAGTCGGTCGTCGACTGGGCGCCGCCGGCGACGGCCTGGGCGTGGCCGGACTTCGCGAGCGCGGCGGTCAGGTGCAGGCCGCCGCCGGGCTCCAGCAGGTTGCCGACGGCCAGACCGATGGCCAGCGCGACGGTCGACATGACGAGGAAGTAGCCGAGGGCGAGGCCGCCGACCTTGCCGACCTTGGCGGCCTTGGTCACCGAGCCGATGCCCAGCACGATGGTGCAGAAGATCACCGGGCTGATCATCATCTTGATCAGGTTGACGAAGCCGGTGCCGACCGGCTTCAACTCCACGGCGAAGCCGGGGGCGGCCAGCCCGACCACGATGCCCGCGACCACGGCGGCGATGACGGAGAGGTAGAGGTAGTGGGTCCGGTCCCTGCGTCTGGATCCCCCCGCCGGTGCGGCTCCAACGATCGACATCTGCGGCTCCTTCGCCGTGCGGTCCTGGCGGCCCCGGGTGGTGGGCCGCTCTGACTATCGGGCCTGGGCGTGACGGAGGTCACGTTTGCGTTCATAGAGTTCACGGCCGGGCGCGACCGGGCGCAGCCGGGCCGCGGGGGTGCGACTGGGCTGCGGGACGTTCGTCGACGGGCAGTCGACAGGCCGCCGACCGGTCGCGGGCCCCTGGGGGACCCCGGGGGCGTGGTGCACACTGGCAGGCATGTCCGTGCGCACCGCCCCCACGCCCCCGCGCCGACGGCTCCCGGCACCCCGCGGGCTGGTCCGCAGCTTGGCCGGGCAGCTCTTCGTCGTTCAGGTGGTCATCGTCGCCGCCGTGGTGGCGGGCGGCGCGGTGCTCGCGTACCTCTTCACCGCCGACCGGGCCGAGGACGCGGCCCGCCGCCAGGTCACCGCCGTCGCCCACGCCGTCGCCGACTCGCCGTCCGTGCGGGCCGCCGTCACCGCGCCGGACCCGACCGCGGTGCTCCAGCCGTACGTCGAGCAGGTGCGGGTGGACACCGGCGTCTCCTTCATCACCGTCATGGACACCGAGGGCGTGCGCTGGACCCACCCGCTGCCCGAGCAGATCGGCAAGCGCTTCCTCGGGCACATCGACTGGGCACTCGCGGGGGAGACCCGCAGCGAGACCTACACCGGCACGCTCGGACCGTCCGTGCGGGTGGTCACGCCGGTACTGGACGACCGGCACCAGGTGATCGCGCTGGTCAGCGCGGGCCTCACGGTGGAGTCCATCTCCGCGCAGTTGAGCGGCCCGCTGCTCGCCCTGGTCGGGGTGGCGGTGGCCGCGCTCGGGGTCGGCGGCGTGGGCACCTACCTCGCCAACTCCCGGCTGCGGCGGCACACCCACGGCATGGGGCCGGCCGAACTCAGCCACCTCTACGAATACCACCAGGCGACCCTGCGCTCGGTGCGCGAGGGGCTGGTCCTGCTGGACCGTGCGCACCGGGTGGTGCTCTGCAACGACGCAGCCCGCGAACTGCTCGGACTGGAAGGAAACTTGGAGGGTCGTCTGATCGTGGAGCTGGGGCTGCCGCGGGCGCTGGTCGCGGCCGTGCTCGGCGACGAGCCGGTCCGGGACGAGGTGCACCTGACCGCCGAGCGGGTGGTGGTGCTCAACACCTCCACCATCGGCACCGGCCTCGGCCTGGTCGTCACCCTGCGCGACCACACCGAACTCCAGTCGCTCAGCGGAGAGTTGGACTCCGTGCGGGGCTTCACCGAGGCCCTCGGGGCGCAGGCGCACGAGGCGGCCAACCGGCTGCACGCCGTCGTCTCCCTGATCGAACTCGGCCGCCACGAACAGGCGGTGGAGTTCGCCACCGCCGAGCTCGCGCTCGCCCAGCAGCTCACCGACCGGGTGGTCGCGGCGGTCGGCGAACCGGTGCTGGCCGCGTTGCTGCTCGGCAAGGCGGCCCAAGCGGCCGAGCGGGGAGTGGAGTTGACCCTCACCGACGACAGTCGGATCGACGACGGGCTGCTGCCGCCCGGGCTCTCCTCGCGGGACCTGATCACCGTCCTCGGCAACCTGATCGACAACGCCGTGGACGCCGCCATCGCCGGAGCCGCGCAGAGCACGGTGGCGCCGGAGGTCACCGTCACCGTGCGAATCGACGCGGGTGGTGGCGGTGCGGGCGATGGTGGTTCGGGCGATGGTGGTTCGGGCGACGGTGGTTCGGCGGGCGGTGGTTCGGCGGGCGGTGGTGTGGCGGGCGGCGACGTGGCTCCGGGTGGGGGCGGTTGCCTGCTACTGCGCGTCGCCGACACCGGGGCGGGGATCGACCCGGCCGCCGTCGAGGACGTGTTCCGGCGCGGCTGGAGCACCAAGCAGGACGGGCGCGGGCATGGTCTCGGGCTGGCGCTGGTGGCCCAGGCCGCCCGGCGCAACGGCGGCAGCGTCGCGGTCGGGCGTGACCGGGGTGCGGTGCTCACCGTCCGGCTGCCGCTCGCCGGGCTGCCGGCACGACCCGGTGAGCGGCAACCGGGGCAACCGGGGCGGCCGGAGCAACTTGGGCGGCCGGAGCAATTCGGCCAGGCAGGGCAGCCGGGGCAACCGGGCCGGCGGGAAGGGGCGTCGCGATGACCGAGGCGACCGCCGCTCCGGGGATCTCCGTGCTGGTCGTCGAGGACGACCCAGTGGCCGCCGCCGCGCACACCCTCTACGTCGAGCGCGAACCCGGCTTCCACGCCGCCGGGACGGTGCACAGCTGCGCCGACGCGCTGCGCTTCCTGGACCGCGCCCGCGCTGCCGGGAGGCCCGTCGACCTGACCCTGCTCGACCTCTACCTGCCGGACGGCCATGGCCTCCAGCTCTGCCGCTCGCTGCGCGCCGCCGGCCACACCACCGACGTCATCGCGGTGACCTCGGCCCGCGACCTGGCGATGGTGCGGCAGGCCGTGTCGGCGGGCGTGGTCCAGTACCTGCTGAAACCGTTCAGCGCCGCCGCCCTGCACGATCGCCTGGAGCGCTACGCCCGCTACCGCGACAGCCTCGGGCGCACCGGCGAGGCGACCGGGCAGGACGAGGTCGACCAGGCGTTCGCCCTGCTCCGCACGCCCGAGCGCAGCAGCCTCCCCAAGGGCCTGAGTGCGCCCACCCTGGACGCCGTCGCCTCCGTGCTGCGCGAGACGGCGACGGGCCTGTCCGCCGCCGCCGCGGGCGCCGCCGCCGGGGTCTCGCGGATCACCGCGCGCCGCTACCTCGAACACCTCGTCGACACCGGGCGGGCGGTGCGGGAGCCGCAGTACGGGAGCGTGGGGCGGCCGGAGCTCTGCTACCGGTGGAAGGGCGGTGGGGCGGCTCCGGGTCGGCGGGGGTGAGGGCCGTGACCTTTTCGCCGGTCGCTCGTTGGAAGGACCGGGGGCGGTTCACTCACTCGGGTGGTTCTGGGGGCCCCTGGGGTATCCCGCCAGGCCAGGGGCAGTAAAGTTAGGCTTACCTAACTTCTTCTGGGGGTTTGCCTTGTCGCTCGCCGCCGTTCCCGCCCAGGCCCCGGCCTCCTCCTCCGGAGATGTCGGAGCCGCCGGAGCCGCCGGAGCCGCCGGAGCTGTCGAAGCCGCTGGTGTCGCTGCAGCCGCCGGTGCCCCGGCCTCCGGCGAGGCCATCCTGCGTCGCCAGCGCGTACGCGAGTCCGCCGCCCGTACGTACGCCCGGTCCTTCCCGATCGTCCCGGTACGGGCCCACGGCATGACCGTCGAGGGCGCCGACGGGCGGCGCTACCTGGACTGCCTCTCCGGCGCCGGGACGCTCGCCCTCGGGCACAACCACCCTGTGGTACTGGAGGCGATCCGCCGCACCCTCGACAGCGGCGCCCCGCTGCACCTGCTCGACCTCGCCACCGCCGAGAAGGACGACTTCACCAGCGCCCTCTTCGAGAGCCTGCCCGCAGACTTCGCCGCCGGCGCCCGGATCCACTTCTGCGGGCCCGCCGGCACCGACGCCGTCGAGGCCGCGCTCAAACTGATGCAGACCGCCACCGGCCGGTCCGGCGCGCTCGCCTTCACCGGTGCCTACCACGGCATGACCGCCGGAGCCCTCGCGCTCACCGGCAACGTCGCCGTCAAGGAACCGCTGCCGAGCGGCGGCGAGGTCGTCCGGCTGCCCTACCCGTACGGCTACCGCTGCCCGTTCGGCGTCGGCGGCGAGGCCGGCGCCGACCTCGCCGCGACCTACGTCGAACGGCTGCTCGACGACCCCTCGGGCGGGGTCGTCCCGCCCGCCGCGATGATCCTGGAAGCCGTCCAGGGCGAGGGCGGCGTCGTCCCCGCGCCCGACGGCTGGCTGCGCGAGATGCGCCGGATCACCGCCGAACGCGGCATCCCGCTGATCGTCGACGAGGTGCAGACCGGCGTCGGGCGCACCGGGGCGATGTGGGCCGTCGAACACAGCGGCATCGTCCCGGACGCCATGGTGCTCTCCAAGGCCATCGGCGGCAGCCTGCCGCTCGCCGTCGTCGTCTACCGGGAGGACTACGACGGCTGGCGCCCCGGCGCCCACACCGGAACCTTCCGCGGCAACACCCTCGCCATGGCCGCCGGCGCCGCCACCCTGCGCCACGTCGCCGCCCACGGACTGGCCGAGCGCGCCGCCGTCGTCGGCGAGCGGATGACCGCCCGGCTGCGCGGGCTCGCCGCCGAACTGCCGGTGATCGGCGACGTGCGCGGGCGCGGCCTGATGCTCGGCGTCGAACTCGTCGACCCCGCCGCCGAACCGGACGCCTGCGGGGCCCGGCCGGCCGACCCGGCGCTCGCCCGCCGGGTCCGGGAGGCCTGCCTGGCGCGCGGGCTGATCGTCGAACTCGGCGGGCGCCACGACGCGGTGCTGCGACTGCTGCCGCCGCTCACCATCACCGACGAGCAGGTCGCTGCGGTGCTCGACCGGCTCGCCGACGCGATCGCGGCTGCGGCGGCCGTCGATTCCGCCGCTGTGGCGAGCCCTGTGGCTCCCGCGGCCCGGGGCGCCGAATGAGCGCGGGGCGAGGGGGCAGTGGCGGTTCAGGGGAAGGCTCGGGAGGAGGTTCGGGCGCCCGATCCGGGGCCCGTGGTGACTCCGGGGCCGGGGCCGGGGATGGTTCCGGCGCCGCCGCCGGACTGCCCGGCGGGCCCGCCCCGTTGGACGCCCTCGCGGGCGGCATCGGCGGGCCCGGCGCGCTCGGACCGCTGCTGGCCACCGTCCTCGACGCGCTCGACCACGGCATCGCCCTGCGCGGCGGGCCGCTGCCCGCAGGCAGCCCGGCCGAGCTCGGTGCGCTGGTCGCCGACGGCCTGGCCGGCGCCCACGGGCCCGGCGCGCTCGCCCGCCTCACCGAACTCCTCGCCTACGGCGCCGCCGACCCCGCCGACCCGGCCTGCGCCGCCCACCTGCACTGCCCGCCGCTCGCCGTGGCCGCCGCAGCCGACCTCGCGGTCAGCGTCCTCAACCCCTCCCAGGACTCCTGGGACCAGGCCCCCGCCGCCACCGCCCTGGAGACCGCCCTCCTCGCCGAACTCGCCGCCCTGGTCGGCTACGACCCGGCCCGCGCCGCCGGCGTCCTCACCTCCGGCGGTACCGAGTCCAACCTCATGGGCCTGATGCTGGCGCGGGACCAGAAGCTGGACGGCATCGTCGAGTTGGACGGCATCCCGGCCGGCGTCCGGCCGTGCATCGTCGCCTCCGAGGCCGCGCACTTCTCCGTCCAGCGCGCCGCCGCCCTGCTCGGGCTCGGCGAGCGCGCCGTCACCACCGTCCCCGTCGACCGGCAACTCCGGATGGAACCAAAGGAGTTGGAGCGGACCCTGGCCGAGGCCAGCTGGGCCGGACGCACCCCGATCGCCATCGTCGCCACCGCCGGTACCACCGACACCGGCGGCATCGACCCGCTGCACGTCGCCGCCGACCTGGCCGGCCGCTACGGCGCCTGGCTGCACGTCGACGCCGCGTACGGCGGCGGCGCCCTGCTCTCCGACCGGCTCGCCCCGCTCCTCGACGGCATCGACCGCGCCGACTCCGTCTCCCTCGACTGGCACAAACTCGGCTGGCAGCCCGCCGCCGCCGGCGTCTTCCTGGTCCGCCGCACCGAGACCTACGTCTCGCTCGCCCGCCGGGCCGAGTACCTCAACCCCGTCGACGACGAGCAGGCCGGCTACCCCAGCCTGCTCGGCCGCTCGCTGCGCACCACCCGGCGGGCCGACGCCTTCAAGCTCGCCGTCACCTTGCGCACCCTCGGTCGCGACGGGCTCGGCCGACTCGTCGACGCCTGCCACGAACTCGCCCGGTCCGCTGCCGAGGCCGTCCGCGCCGAACCGTCGCTCGAACTCCACGCCGAACCCGCGCTGACCGTCCTGCTGTTCCGCTACCGGCCGCCGGGCCTGACCGACGAGGCCGCCGTCGACGAACTCAACGGCAGCCTGCGCCGGTTGCTGCTGCGCACCGGGCGGGCGGTGGTCGGGCGGACCGAACTCCCGGGCGAGGGGCCCGGCCGGGTGCGGCTCAAGCTCACCCTGCTCAACCCGCACGCCACGGAGGGGGAGGTCCGTGCACTGCTGCGCGAGGTGGTGGACGCCGGGCGGAAGGCCGAGGAGGACCGGGCCGGCTAGGGGCGTGCTGCGGGGGATCGGTCATCGCCGGGGAGTCGGTTGTCGTCGGCCGCCCGGCGCCCGGGCAGGCCCCGTTCGAGACCGAGGACCAGGGCGCCGATTCGTGACCGCGACCGGATGACCGTGGTGGCGGTGGCGGTCCGTCAGTCGCTCAGGAGGAGGGTGCGGGTGAGCTCCCAGGTCTCCGGGTCGGCGGCGACCAGCAGGCCGTTCTCGCAGCCGGGGGCCTCGGGGCGGTAGGGGGTGCCGTCCAGCCGGGCGGACACGCCGCCGGCCTCGGTGACGAGCAGGGAGCCGGGGGCGTGGTCCCAGGGGAGGGTGCGCCAGTAGAGGAGGAAGTCGAAGCGGCCCTCGACGACGTCCGGGTACTCGATTCCGGCCGCGTGCCGGCCGGGGGAGACCTCGCCGAAGGCCGACTCGTTGGCCTGTAGGCGCCGGCGGTGTTCCGGGTCGAGGTAGCGGCTCTTCACGGATCCGCGCAGCTTCGCGGCGTCGCGCGGTGCCGGCGGCCGGGTCAGGCGTACGCCGTCGCGCCAGGCCCCGGAGCCCAGTTCAGCGCAGTAGGCGGTGGCGGTGGCGGGCTGCCAGATCCAGGAGGCGACGGTCTCCCCGCCGCGGACGAGCGAGCACATCACGGCGTACTCGGGGCGGCCGGCGACGAAGTTGGAGGTGCCGTCGACCGGGTCGACCAGCCAGGCGGCGGGCTCGTCGTGGAGGGCCTGGGCGAGTTCGGGGTCGGCGGAGACGGCCTCCTCGCCGACCACGGGGATGGGCAGCAGCTCGCGCAGGCGGCGGGCGATGATCGCCTCGGCCTCGCGGTCGGCGACCGTCACGATCTCGCCGGGCGCCTTCTCCATCACCTCGCCGGCGGCCAGCGCACGGAAGCGCGGCTCCACCACCTCGGCCGACGCCTCGGCGAGTATCTCCGCGACCTTGTCCATCAGCACGTTCGCGCTCCCTTCGCTGCCTACCACTGTCGCACGAGTGTGCGGAGGTGACCTGCGGCGACCCCTGGGGCGGGCGGGGCCCACGGGTGGGGTCCGGCGCGTGGACGGGCGGGCGGCGGGGCGCGAACAGGAGGCGGAGAACAGATAACAGCTGACAGATAACAGATTTCGAAATCTGTTATCTGTCAGCTGTTATCTGTTACCTGTCGACCGTCATCCGGGGTGCCCTCAGCCGCCCAGGTAGTGGAACCCCGGGCGCGGGTGCATAAGGAACTCGTGGTGCGAGATGTTCCAGGCGTACGCGCCCGCCATCGCGAACAGCACGCGGTCGGCCGCCCGCAGGCCGTCAGCGTCGGAGGCGGCCCGGGCGAGGACGTCCTTCGGGGTGCAGAGCTGGCCGGCCAGGGTGGCGCGGCCGGTGGCGACGGCGGGGCGCGGCCACGGATGCGGCCAGGCGTCGACCGGGAGCACCTCGAAGGGCTGGGAGTGCCCCCGGGTGGCGGGGGTGCGCAGGTGGTGGGTGCCTCCACGGACCACCGCGAAGTCCTCGCCGTGGCTCTGCTTCACATCCAGCACCTCGGTCGCGTACCAGCCGCAGTGGGCGGTCAGGGCCCGGCCGGGTTCGATCCGCAGGGTCAGGCCGGGGTGGGCGTCCAGCAGCTTGGCCAGCCCCTCGCCGAAGGCCGTCCAGTCGAAGTGGTTCGCCGGGTCCTCGTAGTCCACGGCCATCCCGCCGCCGACGTTGACCTCCGCCAGCGGGAAGCCGTGCCGTTCGGCCAGCGCGGCCGACCAGGCCACGATCTGCTCGGCGACGGCCAGTTGCTCCGCCGCCGCGAGCCCGCTGGCCAGATGGGCGTGCACGCCGCGCAGGCGCAGTTGCCGTCCGAGCGGGTCGGGGCCGGTGCCGGGGCCGTCGCCGGTGAGCTGGCGCACGCACTCCTCGGCGCGGTCCGGGTCGAGCCCGAACGGCGTCGGCCGCCCGCCCATCGCGAGTGCCACCGCGTCGAGCGCACCGGTGGCGACCGGCAGGTTGACCCGTAGCAGCACGTCGACCACCGTGCCCGGCCGGTCCGCGAGGACGGCGTCGAGCCGGTGCAGTTCCTGCTCGCTCTCGATGTGCCAGCGGTGCACCCCGGCGTCCACGGCGGCGGCGATCTCGGCGGGCGTCTTGCCGGGGCCGCCGAAGGCCAGCGGTGCGTCCGGTACGGCCGCCCGCACGTGCGCCAACTCGCCTCCGCTGGAGACCTCGTAGCCGTCGACCGCGTCGCGCAGCGCGGCCAGCAGCGGCGCCTCCGGATTGGCCTTGGCGGCGTAGTACAGCTCGACCCGCGCGGGCAGCGCGGCCCGGACGGCGGCGGCGTGCGCGCGCAGCGCCGCCAGGTCGTAGACGTAGGCGGGCAGGGCGTCGGGTGCGAGGGCGGCGACGTGCCGGCGGACGATCTCGGTCATCGGGCGGCGCTCCCGAGAGAGAGGGGGGCGGAGGTGCGGGAGGCCTGGGCGAGGACGGATCCGGCGAGCGGCGAGGGCAGGCGGACGTAGCCGGCCTGCCGGTCGGCCTTGCGCTCCCAGCGGGTGAGCAGGTTGGCCTTGGCTGGCAGCGGCACGCCCGCGAGCAGTGCCCGCAGCCGGGGCGGCCGGCCGTGGCCTGCCGCGTACTGCTCCAGAGTGTCCCGGACCACCTGCCACAGGGCGCCCTCCAGCTCGGGGTGGCGGTCGGCGAGGGCGGCGAGCAGTTCGGCGACGTGGTTGACCAGCAGGCAGTAGACCACCCGGTCCCAGCCGCGCTCGGCGTCGTACGTCATGGGCCCGGCGACCTCGGGCGGGAGGGCGGCCAGGATGTCGGCGTTGTGCTCGGGGACGAGCTTGGTGCCCTCCAGATCGCGGAAGAGCACCTGGGTGGGGTGCCCGGTGGCGTCTACGCCGATGAGCACGTTCTGCAGGTGCGGTTCCAGCACCACGCCGTGGTCGAAGTAGGCGGCGAGCACGGGCGGGATGAGCAGCCCCAGATAGGCCCGCCACCAGTCCAGGGCCTGGTGGGCGTCCGAACTCCCCTCCAGCAGACGGGAGATGTGGGCGGAGCTGGTCGGGTGCTCGTCGGCGACGGCGGCGGCCAGCAGCGGGGTGACGCCGGGTCGCAGCACGCCGCCGAAGCCCTCGCGGACGATCAGGCCGAAGCCCTCGTAGAGCGCCTGGTCGGGTCGGCCGTCGGCACCGGGTAGGGCGAGGGTGCGGAACGCGGGCTCGCGCAGCATCGCCGCGTCGGGGAAGCGCCGGGCGAGGTCGGCGAGGGCGGGGGCGAGCAGCCGGGTGAGCGCGACGGCGCCGGTGAGTTCGTAAGCGGCGTTCTTGCGCAGGCAGTTGGTGATGCGCACGTTGAGGCTGAACTTGAGGAAGGCGTCCGCGCCGTGGAGGGTGCGCACCGAGGCGGTGGCGGCGAACTCCTCGCCGCGCGGCCCGAGGTCGAGGATGTCACCGCGGTCCAGGGCGTCGCGCAACAGCGGGTGATCGCCGATGAGTTGGTACTGCCAGGGGTGGGCGGGCAGCAGACGGTAGCCGTCCGGGACGTCGCCGAGGCCGTCCAGCAGGGCGCTCGCGCTCTCGTCCAGGGACTGCTCGGCGATCAGTTCGGTGCGGACGGCGAGGTGGCGCAGCGGGAACGCCGCACGGGACTCCGGGGCGTACCCGCGCCAGTCCCCCCGGGCGGCGGAGCGGGACTTGGGTGCCGGGTGGAAGCGGTGGCCGAACAGCAGGGCCTGCTCGGACTCCAGGTAGCGGTCCGGTCCGGAGGCTGGGCGGTCGACCAGGCTCTGCCGGAGGCCGTCGTGGCTGGAGGTGACCTGGCCCAGGAACTCCTCGTTCACCGTGCCGGTGCGCAGCTCCAGTTCGTCCTGTACGTGTTCCGCCAGCTCGCGCCAGTCCAACTCCGCCCAGCTGCCGCCTCGTTCGATCTCGACCGGGCCGGTGAAGCGGTGCGCGCCGAGCAGCGAGGTGCGGCGCAGGGCGATCCGCAGCAGGGCGCCGCGCCGGGGCAGGCGCAGCAGCAGGCGGCCGTCGGCCACGGCGGTCTGGTGCTCGGGGGCGGAGACTTCGCGCAGCAGGCAGTTCAGCAGGGTGTGGGCCACCGCGTCGTCGGCGGTGGGCAGTTCGTGGCTGATCGGCTCGTGAGTGATCGGCTCGTGAGTGATCGACTTGTGGGTGATCGGCTCGGGGGTCATCGGCGACTCCAGCGCTGGCGGAGGGACGGGAGGGAGAATGCGGTGGCCGCGACGGCGGCCAGCAGGGCGGCGGCGGTGCCGGCCACCACGGGCGCGGCGGCGCCGAACTGCCCGTTGGCCAGCGCTGCGACGGCGCCGGCGGCGACGGCGCCGCCCTTGGAGACGAGTTCGAGCGTGCCGAACATCCGCCCGGGCGCGCGCCCTTGGGCCGCTCCGGCGGCGAGTACGGCGAGGCAGACCAGGCCGAGCGTGAGCCCGGCGCCGAGCAGCAGCCGGACGGCGACGAAGACCGGGAGCGAGTACGCGACGGCGTGCCCGGCCAGGCCGAGCGCGACGAAGCCGAAGCCGAGCGCGATGCCGGTGTGCGGGCGGGCGTGGAACAGCGTGTGGATGCGCGCGGCGAACACCAGGTAGCACAGGTGCGGTAGGGCGAACAGCACGCCGGTGGTGGTGCCGGAGACGCCGGGCAGCCGTTGCTCGGCGAGCGAGATGAGATAGGGGAAGGAGATGACGGTGGCGAAGACGAAGACGAACTCGAAGACGTAGAGCGGGAGAAGCGGGGCGGCGGGTGCCCGCTCGACGCGTCCCTCCGACACGGGGGCGGCCGCCGGACGGTCCGGCTCGGGCAGCAGGGACAGCAGCAGTGCGGCGGCGAGCGGGAGGACGGCCATCACCAGGTACTGGCGGTGCGGGTCGATCCACGGGGACAACGCACCGACCAGGATCGGCGCGGCCACCAGGGCTGCCCGGGCGCTGCCCTGCATCAGGGTGAGTGCGCGGGACAGCCGCGGCCCGTCGAGGGCGGCGGCGAGGTAGCCGTTGGTGGCGGCGAAGGTGCCGCCGAGGAAGCCCTGGAGGACCAGTGCGAGGGTGAACGCGGGCAGACTGCCGGCGGCTCCGGCCAGCAGGAAGGAGACGGTGAGCCCGAGTTGGGCGCGTAGCAGCAGCCGCTTGCGGCCGTAGCGGTCGGCGAGCCGGCCCCACAGCGGTGCGCCGAGCGCGCTGAAGACCGTCGGGACGATGTAGAGCACACCGGCCCACCGGGCCTGCGGATCGCCGAGCGTGGGCAGGATCGCGGTCAGGTACGGCGGCAGGCCCAGTGCGGCGAAGGAGGCGACGAAGTAGCAGG
The DNA here is from genome assembly GCF_042731835.1 of Kitasatospora sp. NPDC059817. NCBI lineage: Bacteria > Bacillati > Actinomycetota > Actinomycetes > Kitasatosporales > Streptomycetaceae > Kitasatospora > Kitasatospora sp. NPDC059817. The sequence continues at coordinate 62,502 of NZ_JBHWIR010000017.1, forward strand.
CGGCGACGGCGTGCACCTGGCGGCGGCCGAGTCCGCCGGAGTGGTCCGTCCCGTGGCCGGAGCGCTGTGGAACGGTCTCCACACTCACCGGGCGATCCCGTTCGCCAGCAGGTAGTTGGGGCCGCTGGTGTAGTGCTTGTTGATGTCGGCGGCGCCCGAGCGCTGCTTGCTGAGCAAGGTTCCGGCGCTGACCATGGCCTTGACCGGCAGGCGTTCGGCCTCCAGCAGGTCCGTCCGCAGCGGCTCGCCGGCCGGCCCGATCCGGTCCACCGCCTCGGCCAGGCGCTTTCGCAACAGTGTGAGTACGTCAGTGAGTTCGGCGCGACGGTGCTCGGCGAGGCCGAACGCGAGCGCGCCGGTGCACAGGTGTCCGGTGATGGTGGTGAACAGGTCGGTGAGCGCCCGGTCGTCGTCGCCGAAGATCCGGGCGTCGTCGAAGTCGGCCCGGGTCGGGGCGAGTTCGCCGAGGCGGGCGGTCATTCGGGCGGTGTGCACGCGCGGGCCGTCGTCGTCCTTGTAGAGCAGGCGCAGTCCGTCGTCGTCGAGTACCAGGGAGGTGTTCTGCTGGTGCGACTCCAGCGCTATGCCGTAGTCGAACAGCGTGGTCTGCCAGTCCAGCAGGAGTTCCAGCAAGGAGTCGTAGAAGGCGAGTTGGTCGCCGTCGTGGAAGCGGTCGGCGAGGTGGTCGAGCACCAGGCGACCGCCGGGCGCGGGGGCCAGCAGGGCGGCCAGCGGGACGGTGACGGCCCGCTCCAGCCCGGCGGGGTAGCGGCGCAGCAGGACGGCCAGCAGCTCGTGGCCGGCGTGCGCCCAGGTCTGCTCGTCGGCGTGCAGGACGCGGCCGGCGAAGCGCGGCTCGCGGGCCAGCACGGCCTCGATCAGGCGCTGGCCGGCGGCGCCGTCGAGCAGCGTGCCGGGCTTGATGGTGCGGCGGTTGAGCCGGCCCAGCGAGGCGGTGGCGAGCGGGAGTTTGAGGTGGCAGGCGGGGTCGTCGGCGACGGCGACGGTGCGCATGGAGAGCGTCGGCACGACGGTCAGGTACGGCCGCTCGGCGAGCACCGCGCGGCCGGCCAGGCCGACCGCCTCCAGCGCCTCGTCCAGCGGGGCGCCGACGGTGAGGGGGTGGACCGGCAGGGTGGTCCAGCCGTCGCCGGGGCAGGCGTCCGCAAGGCCCAACCAGGCCGGAGTGGGCCACCAGCTCGGGAGCGGACGCCGGCCGTGGGTGGTGAGGGCGTCGGTCGGGACGGCCAGCCAGCGCAGCTCGAATGCGGGATGGAACTCCGGTGCATAGGAGTTCAGTTGGGGTTCGGTGAGGCCGGCGCGCCCGCGCGCGGTCGGGTAGACGGGGTGGTCGAGGTAGGCGGCCAGGGTGTCGTGGCCGAGGGCGGCGGCCAGGCCGGTCCAGTCGGCCGGGTCCTCGCCGTACAGGTCGGTGAGCCGGGCGTGCACCTCGGGCCGTGCGCGCTCGTGCAGTTCCATGGTGGCGAGGGTCTGGCGGCACTCCTCGGCGAAGGCGGCCCAGCCGGGCCGGTCCTCGGGCTCGGCCAGACCGGCCAGGGCCGCCACGATGGCGTCCAGACCGGTGAGTCGGCGCCCGGCCAGCTCCAGCAGGGGCAGCCGGGCGGCGTACTCGCACTGGAAGCCCTCGGCGGCGACGGGCAGGGCGAGTTCGGCGTCCGCGACGGTGAACCAGGGGCCGTCCGCGCGGTCCTCCACGGCGCCGCGGGAGCGCAGGCCGAGGACGTCCTCGCGCAGTAGGGCGGAGAGCACCCGCAGGGTGAGCTGCTCGTCGGCGGTCACGGGGTGATCTCCCAGCGGTTGGCGGCGCGGAACCGGGCGACGGCCGCGTCCACGGCCTCCTGATCGGCACCGATGGCCCACATCACGCCCAGGTAGTCGCGGTTGGTGCGGTAGTGCTCGTGCCGCTCGCCGAGCGGGCGCAGCGGGCGGTAGGCGAGCCGGACGCCGTCGCGCTCCTCGTCGTACGGGCCGGGGGCGGCGGTGAGGAGGCCGGCCCGGTCGGCGCAGACCACCTCGTTGCGGGCCCGGCGCGGGGTCGCGGCGCACTGCGCGCCGAGGTCCGCGGGGAGTTCCCGGCCGAGGTGGGTGGCGAGGATGTGCTCGAAGAGCGGGACGCCGAGGATTTCGGCGAGCATCAGGTCGCACTGGTCGCCGATGGCGCGGTAGTTGACCTCGATGATCCGGGCGCGGCCGTCCGGCTGCACGACGAACTCGGTGTGGCAGGCGCCGAGTCCGATGCCGAGCGCGTCGAGTTGGGCGAGCACCTGCGCGACCACCTCGGCGGGGTGCGCGGGGACGAACTCCAGTACCTCCTCGATGAAGTCCGGCGGCGGGGAGAGCTGCGTGCGGAAGCCGCCGAGGACGTGCCGGCGGCGGCCGTCGCCGAGGGTCTCCAGGGTGCACAGCCGGCCGTCCAGGAACTCTTCGACGACCAGCGTCGCGCCGGCCCGGCGGTGCTGGATCTCCCGGCAGCGGAGGGCGAGTTCGGCGGCGTCGGCGACCAGTGTGACGTCCTCGCTGGCCACTCCCTCACGGGGTTTGACCACGCAGGGGAACGGCGGCTCCAGCTCGGCCGGGTCCTGCCCGGGGGCCAACTCGGCGGACCAGACGGCGTCCTGGCCGGTCAGGGCGAGGTGGCGGCGCAGCTGGCCCTTGTCCTTGGCCCGCAGCGCGGCCTTCCAGTCCTTTGCGGGGAGGCCGAAGTACTCGGCGGCCAGGGCGGTCTGGGTCTGCAAGTGGTCGCTGTTGCTGAACACCGCGTCGGGCGCGTGATGGCGGGAGACCAGGCTGATCACGGCGCGGAAGTCCCGGACGTCGCACTCCAGCACCTCGGGTGCGGTGAACGGGAGGTCGGCGTAGGCCTTCCGGTGGGGTCCGGCGTGGTCGGTCAGGACGGTGACGTCGAGCCCGAGCCGGGCGGCGGCGGGCAGGAAGCCGGCGGTGACCGAGTCGGTGGGGTTCAGGGCGAGCAGGTAGAGCCGCATGGGGTGGTGGTCCTTGAGGGTGGTGGCGGACGAGAGCGACGGCGGGCGGATCACGGGGCACGTCGGGAGGGCGGCGAACAGATGACAGGCGACAGCTGACAGATAACAGATTTCGAAATCTGTTATCTGTTTGTTGTCATCTGTCATCTGTTCGTTGTCGGCTATTCGGTGGCGGCTGCTGCTGTGGCCGCCACCGCCACCGCCACCGCTACCTCGTCCGCCCGCCGTCGTCCGTCGGCGGTTACTTGGGTGCGTCCACGCCCGCGGCCTTGGCGATGTCGCCGAGCATGGCGTCGGCGGCCTGGACGCCGATGCCGGACATCCAGGTCTCGTCCGGGACGTTGAAGACCTTGCTGTTCTTGACGGCGTTCAGGCCCTGCCAGACCGGGGTCTGCTGGACCTCGCTCTCCTTGGTCTTGGACGGGTCGTCGGCGGTGGTGACGAACACCAGGTCGGCGTCGGCCTGGTTGATCTGCTCGGCGCTCACCTCGACGATGTTCTTGTCGACGTCCTGGGCGGCCGGGCGGGCCAGGCCGACGTCCTTGAGCACCACGCCGCTGTAGGAGGCCTTGGCGTAGAGGCGGGTCGGTCCGGCCACGAAGCGGACCACCGAGGCGGTCGGCATGGCGCCGCCGTTCTTCGCCTTGATCGCCTCGCCGAGCTTTGCGGCCCGCGCCTGGTAGTCGGCGAGCGCCTTCTTGGCCTCGTCCTCCTTGCCGAGCGCCTGCGCGTAGAGGGCGAGGTTCTCCTTCCACGGGAACCCGGTGGTCTCGGCGAGCACGGTCGGCGCGATCGCGTTCAGCTGGTCGTAGACCTTGGCGTGGCGGACCTTGGAGGAGAGGATTAGGTCGGGCTTGAGGGAGGCGATCAGCTCCAGGTTCGGCTCGTTCATCGGGCCGACGTCCTTGGTGTCCTTGATCTTGTCCTTGAGGTAGTTCGGGAACCCGCCCTCGGTCTTCATGTGCGGCGACACCGCGCCGACCGGCGTGATGCCGAGCAGCGTGACGTCGTCCAGCTCGCCGCTGTCCAGCACCACGACGCGCTTGGGCTGGGCCTTGATCTGGGCCGTTCCGGCGGCGTGGGTGACGGTGCGCGGGAAGCCGGCGGAGGCGCCGGCGCTCGCGGAAGCGGCGTCCCCGCTCTGCTTGGTCCCGCCGTCGCTGCCGCAGGCGGCGAGCAGCGTGGTGGACAGGGCGACGGCGAGGACGGCGACGGGGAGGCGGCGGTTCATGGGGTTCCTTGGATCGGGTCGAGCGGGTGTCGGGGGTGAGGAGCGTCGGGGGTGAGGAGCCCGGGGGGGGGGGGCGTCAGCGGTCAGCGGTCGGCGGCGCGCGGCCGGGTCCGCGCCCGGGGGACGACCAGCGGCGTGCCGGTCTCCGGGTCGGGCACCACCCGGCACGGCACCTGGAACACGGCCTCGACCAGGTCGGCGGTGAGGACCTCGGCGGGCGGTCCGGCGGCGGCGAGCCGCCCGTCCTTGAGCACCACCAGGTGGTCGGCGTATCGGGCGGCCTGCCCGAGGTCGTGGAGCACCATGACGACGGTGCGTCCGGCCTCGGCGTGCAGGTCGGCGACCAGGTCGAGGACGTCGAGCTGGTGGCGCAGGTCGAGGAAGGTGGTCGGCTCGTCGAGCAGCAGCAGTTCGGTGTCCTGGGCCAGCGCGAGCGCGATCCAGGCGCGTTGGCGCTGCCCGCCGGAGAGCCGGTCGACCTGCTGGTCGCGCAGTTCGGCGGTGCCGGTCCGGGCGAGGGCGTCCTCGACGGCGGCCTGGTCGGTCTTGGACCACGGGCTGAGCATCCGCTGGTGCGGGTACCGGCCGAGCCGTACCAGCGCCTCGACGGTGATCGCCTCGGGGGTGACCGGCTGCTGCGGCAGCAGGCCCATCCGCTTGGCGAGGGCCCGGGCTGACATCCGGTGGATGTCGGAGCCGTCCAGGGTGACGGTGCCGGCGGCGGGGTCGAGCAGCCGGACCAGTCCGCGTAGCAGGGTGGACTTGCCGCAGGCGTTGGGCCCGACGATGGCGGTGACGGCGCCGCCGGGCAGTTCGAGGTCGAGCCCGTCGACGATCGTGCGGTCGCCGTAGCGCAGGTCGAGGCCGTGCGCGGCGAGCCGGTTGGCGGTGGTGGTGACGGACTCGACGGTCGTCGTGGGCGTCATCAGTTGCTCCTCTGGGGAGGCCGGCCCTGGCGGATCATCAGCGCCAGGAGCCAGGGCGCGCCGAGCGTGGCGGTGACGGCACCGACCGGCAGGCCGTGGACGGGGATCACGTGGAGCACGAGGAGGTCGGCGGACAGCAGCAGGACGGCGCCGGTGAGCGCGGTGAGTCCGAGCGTGCCGAGGGTGGGCGGCCCGGCGAGCAGCCGGACCAGGTGCGGCACGGCGAGCGCGACGAACGCGACCGGGCCGGTGAGGGCGGCAGCCAGCGAGGCGAGGGTGATGCCGAGCAGCAGCAGCCAGAGCCGGTCCCGGCCGGGGTTGAGGCCGAGGCCGCCGGCCGAGTCGTCGCCGAGGTCGAGGACCGAGATCCGCCGCTGGCAGAGCAGCACGGCCAGGGCGGTCAGCGCGATGGCGGTGCCGCCGATCCAGACCTCGGTCCAGTTGCGGCCGTAGAGCGAGCCGGTGGTCCACTGCATCGCGGAGGAGGCCAGCTCGGCCGGGAACCGTACGATCATCAGGTTCACGGCGGCGGCGAGGCCCTGCTGCACCGCCAGGCCGACCAGCACCAGCCGGGTGACGGCCATCTTCGACCGCCAGGCGAGGCCGCCGAGCAGCAGCGCCGCCAGCAGTCCGCCGCCGAGCGCGGCCAGCGGGATCAGCTGCTGGGAGGCGCCGGTGGCGAGCATCAGCACCGCGCCGAAGGACGCGCCGCCGGTGACACCGATGGTGTCGGGGGAGGCCAGCGGGTTGCGGAAGAGCCGCTGGAGCATCGAGCCGGCCATCGCCAGCCCGGCCCCGGCGATCAGCGCCGACACCACCCGGGGCGCCCGGAACTGCTGCACCACCAGGACGTTTCCGGGTTCGCCCTGCCCGACCAGGGCGCGCAGCGCGTCCCATCCGGACAGGCTCACCTGTCCGGTGCCGAGCGCGACGCCGGTCAGCACCACCAGGACGACGGCGGCCAGCGCCGACCACGCGGCGGTGCGGGCCCGGCGGCGGGCGAGTGTGCCGACGGGCACGGCGAGCGCGGTCACCGGGCCACCTTCCGGGCCAGTACGGCGAGCAGCGGCGCGCCGAGGAAGGCGGTCACGATGCCGACCTCGATCTCGGAGGGGCGCACCACGAGCCGTCCGAGCACGTCGGCGGCGAGCAGCAGCAGCGGACCGGCGATCAGGCAGCCCGGCAGCAGCCAGCGGTGGTCGTTGCCGAGCAACGGGCGGACCAGGTGCGGCGCGGCCAGTCCGATGAACGCCACCGGCCCGGCGACGGCCACCGCGCTGCCCGCGAGCAGGACGACGGCCAGCCCGCCGGCCAGTCGGATCCGGGCCACCGGCACGCCGAGCGACTGGGCGGTCTCGTCGCCGAGGGCGAGCGCGTTGAGGGCGGGCGAGATCGCGAACGCGCCCAGCAGACCGAGCACCAGGAACGGCAGCACGGGGGTGAGGGTGTCCAACTGCCGCCCGCCGATCGAGCCGGCCAACCAGAACCGGGCCTCGTCCAGGGTGCGGTGACTGGCCAGCATCAGCGCGGAGGTCCAGGAGGTGAGCACCACGGTGAGCACGGTGCCGCCGAGCGCGAGCCGGACCGGGTCGAGGTCGCCGCCGCGCCGGGACATCGCGTACGCGGCGACCGCGGCGACGGCCGCCCCGGCGAAGGCGAACCAGACGTACTCGACGGGCCGGGTGAGGCCCAGCGCGTAGATCGCGGCGACCACGGCGAGGCTCGCGCCGGCGTTGACGCCGAGGGTGACCGGGGAGGCGAGCGGGTTGCGGGTGACGCCCTGGGCGACCGCCCCGGCGACGCCGAGCGCGGCCCCGACGGCCAGCCCGATCACCGTTCGCGGCAGGCGAAGGCCCGTCACCACATCGGCGTCGCCGCCGTGGGCGGCCCCGGTGAGGGCGTCGGCCACGGTGGACAGCGGGATGGATCGGGAGCCGAGCGCGAGGCTCAGCGCGGCACACAGCACGAGCGCGCCCACACCGGCGATCAGCAGCAGGGGCCGCTGGATCGTCGACGATCGAGGCGTCGCCGGGGCTGTGGTGGCCGGCGGGTCGGTTCTCAACACGAGTCGAGATCTTAGGTTAGGTTTGCCTAACTTCGTCAATCTCGGGTCGTCCGGTCCGATGTCGGGCCGTTCGCCGCAGCGCCACCCCCGCCCGGGTGTCGCGGGTGTCGCGCCGCCCGGCCCTGCCCCGGGCGGTGCGTGTCCTGAGGCGTTGTAAGGTGAGCCTCACCTTATTCGATCATGCGGAGTCGATCCACGGAGCGCCGATGATCCCCGGAACACCCCTGCCCGTCGCGCCGACGTCCACCCTGCCCGGCGACTACCGGCGCCTGCGCGAGCTCTGCCCGGTGCTGGAGCTGCGCCTGCTCGGCGCCGGCGAGCCCGACCCCCGTGCCGCCGACGGCTGGTACTCGGGGGCCGAACTCGCCGCCGACAAACGGGCCCTGGCCGCCGTCCTGGCCGGCGAGGAGGAGCGCATCGCCGCCGAACACGGCCGCGCCCCCCGCCCGCACGTCACCGCCTCCAGACTGCTGCACCACTACGTCTGGTCCGCGTGCCTGCTCATCGCGGGCCCCTGGCACCTCGCCCGGAAAGTCCCCCTCGTCGCCCCCGCCGACCTCTGGCTGCACGCCCCCACCGGGGACCTCGCGCTGCGCCCGCGCGGCCACGTCACCCTCCCCGGCGACGACGAACTCCGCGCCGAACTGCGGGCCGCCGTGGTCGCCCACGTCGAGCCGGTGCTCGCCGCCTTCGCCGCCCCCAGCCGGCGCCGCGACCGCGCGCTCTGGGGCATGGTGACGGACGACCTCGCCTCCGCCGTCTGGTACCTCGGCCGGATGCTCGGCGAGGAGGATGCCGCGGTCGTCGCCGCCGAGGCGGTGCTGCCCGGCGGCACCCTCCCGCTGCCCGGCGCCGCCGACTTCCGCCGCCTGCACACCCCCGACGGGCGCGGCCACCACACCCGTACCCGGCTCGGCTGCTGCCTCTACTACGCCGTCAAGCCCGAGGCCGCCGCCTGCCTGACCTGCCCGCGCACCAGCGACGAGGAACGGCTGCGCCGGTTCTGAGGAGTCCGTCCGAGGATCGCCGTCGGGGGGATCGTCGGGGGGAGTTGGGGGATCGTTGAGGGGATCGTCGGGGGCGGTTCGTTGATGCTCCTATGGGTTGTCAAGCGGTGGTGAGCCATTCGCGGTAGGCGTTGGCGAGGTCGTCGTTTCGGCGGGTGCCGCGTTCGAGGGTGGAGATGGTGGCGGGCCAGACGCCGAAGTGGTTGGCGACGGCGGTGAGGGTGATGTTCTTGGCCTGGCGGG
>NZ_JBHWIR010000018.1:0-47846 GCF_042731835.1 Kitasatospora sp. NPDC059817
CCGGTGATCCCGGGAGCGGGCGGCCCGCCGTCGTACCGGCCCCGGCGCAACGGCGCCGGGCGTGCGGCTCCCCGGCTTACGGCTCCCGGGCTTACGGCTCCTGGGGGAGCAGCACCCAGAGGGCCAGGTAGACCAGGCACTGGAGCCCGGGCAGGATGATCGAGATCAGGAAGATCAGTCGCACGGTCCACGGCGTCACGCCGTGGCGCTCGGCGAGCCCGGCGCAGACGCCGGCGATGACGCGGTTGTGACGGGGACGGGCGAGACGGGCGCTCATGGGTCAACTCCGTGTCGTGGCACCCGATCCGGCCGATCCGGCGGGCTTAATTTCCACTCTCCGCCACCGCGCTCCCGGAAACGTCCACCTGGCAGTCGATTCGCCACCCCGCCGACTCGCCGGTGAGGCGTAGCCGGGTGTCGGGGTCCGTCTCAGGGTCGCCCGGAGGCGGACGCCCCAGGTGGCGCCCGCGCGGCGGCGGGAAAGCCCGTTGCGGTCCGGCGACGGTCCGGTCTAGCCTTCCGGCAACACGTCGAGGGAGACGAGTACCTCCGGGCCCCGTGGGTCGAGAGAGCCGCCGGCAGCTGTGAAGGCGGCCCTGCGTCCCGGAGCGAAGACACTCCCGAGTGCGGGGAGGAAATGCCCCGCCGGCCGGCCCCCGTCAACGGGCCGCAATGAGGCCGCCGCCCGTGCGGGCGGCGGCGAAAGTGCGGTGGCACCGCGAGTTGCCCTTCTCGCCCGCACTCCGAAGGGATCACCACGACGCCCCTGGAGGGCCGCGATGATCCACCCGACGACCCGTGTCCTGGCCGCCGAACTACCCGGCCACGTCGGCGAATCCGTAGAGATCAGTGGCTGGCTGCACCGCCGCCGCGCACTCAAGTCCGTCACCTTCCTGGTGATCCGGGACCGCTCCGGACTGGCCCAGGTGGTCGCCACCGGCGCGGGCCCCGACCTGCCGGAGGAGACCGTCCTGCGGATCCGCGGCACCGTCACCGCCAACCCGCAGGCGCCGGCCGGCGTCGAGCTGACCTCGCCCACCGTCGAGGTCCTGTCCAGCCTCGCCGAGGCGCCCCCGGTCAGCCTGTTCCGGCCGACCGTCGAGGCCGCCCTCCCGGTGATCCTCGACGGCGCCCCCGTCACCCTCCGCCACCCGCGCCTGTCCGCCCTGCACCGGATCACCGCGGCCTCGGTGGGCGGGTTCCGGGCCACCCTCGACGGCCTGGGCTTCACCGAGATCCAGACCCCGAAGGTGGTCTCCTCGGCCACCGAGTCCGGGGCGAACGTCTTCGCGCTGGACTGGTTCGGCCGCCCCGCCTACCTCGCGCAGTCGCCGCAGTTCTTCAAGCAGGCGATGGTCGGGGTGTTCGAGCGGGTCTACGAGACCGGGCCGGTGTTCCGGGCCGAACCGCACGACACCGCGCGGCACTTGGCGCAGTACACCAGCCTCGACGCGGAACTCGGCTTCATCACCGACCACCGCGAGGTGATGGCCGTGCTGCGCGAGGTGGTCGCCGGGATGGTCGCCTCGGTGGCCGAGCGGTCCGGCGCCGCCGTCGACCTGCTGGAGGTGAAGCTGCCCGAGGTCCCGGCGGAGATCCCGCAGCTCCACTTCGCCGAGGCGATGCGGCTGTTGGGCGTCGACGAGCCGGACCTCGCCCCGGCGCACGAGCGGTGGCTCAGCGAGTGGGCGCTGCGCGAGCACGGCAGCGAGTTCCTGTTCGTGGTCGGCTACCCGATGCGCAAGCGGCCCTTCTACACCCACCCGGAACCGGGCCGCCCGGAGTACTCCAACAGCTTCGACCTGCTCTTCCGCGGGCTCGAACTGGTCACCGGAGGCCAGCGGCTGCACCGGCACGAGGACTACCTGGCCGCGCTGGCGGCCCGGGGCGAGCCGGTCCAGCCGTACGAGGGCTACTTGCGCTCCTTCGCGCACGGGATGCCGCCGCACGGCGGGTTTGCGCTCGGGCTGGAGCGCTGGACGGCGCGGCTCACCGGCACCGACAACATTCGCCGGACCACGCTCTTCCCGCGCGACCTGCACCGCCTGACGCCCTGACATCCGACCCCGGCGGGCGGGGGGCACCGGACGGACCGGAGCCCCCCGCCCGCCGGCGGCGGATCAGCAGGCGGCTACTGCGCCTGCCCGGACTGCCCGGCCGGCGGCACCGGCTGCGCGTACGGGTTGTCCGGCACGGGCTGCGCCGGCGGAGCGTACGGCGCACCCTGCGGCGCGGCGCCCTGCGGCGGGACGGGCTGGTCGTACGGCGCCGCCTGCGGGGCGTTGGGGTCGTACGGCGCCGGCTGCGGGGCCGGCTGCTGGTTCTTGGCGTTGCCGCGCTCGACGATCGCCTTCACGGAGCTGGCGATCAGCGCGATCGGGAGGATGAACGCCTTGAGGAAGATTTCGTACCGGCCGCCTTCGAAGACGAACGCGAGGTAGTAGGCGTACCCCAGGAATCCGAGGCCTGCGAGGACGTTGAGGATCCGCCAGCCGACCTTCAGGCCGCTACCGGGATTGACCGCTCCGAGGACCAGCATGGCGGCACCGCTGATCGCGAGCGCGACGACGTACCAGGAGAAAAGCGGCTCGGCGCTGAAATTGAGATTGTTCAAGGGGGGATTCCTGTGGGACGGGGGATAAGACGGTGAAGCCTTTGGGGCGACAGCGCAGGTTACCGGAGGCGGCCGACATTCGGCGTCGCCTTTTCATCACGGAGTCGTCGCACCCCGACGGAACGGCAATTGACGGGGTGGGAAATGACTGACTATGAGGTGCTGCGGGTCTTTTGCGGCCCCGGCGGCGAGTGCGGGAACGCACTCGCCGTGGTGCGGGAGGGCGGGCCTCAGCGGGTGGGGGGCGTGGGCTCGGCGTAGGCGCGGGCGCGCGCGACCGGCGGGCCGACCAGGGTGGTCACCTTCGGCGCGGGCGCGGGCGCGGGCGCGGGCACCGGCATCCGGACCCGCGGCCGCCGGTCGCGCAGCAGCCGCCGCAGGCCGGGGACGAGGGCCAGGTGGGTGATGGCCACCCCGATCACGGCGAGCAGTATGTGGTCGACGTTGAGGACGTGCCCGGGCGTCCAGGAGGAGAGGAACTCCAGGCCGGTCGCCAGCAGGGCGGAGGCGCCGGTGGTGCGTAGGAAGGACGGCAGCCAGGGGGCCCGCAGTCGGCCGCCGGCCAGCGGGAGCAGCACGCCGAGCGGGGCCAGCAGGAGGAATTCGCCGACCACCTGCCAGCCGGTGGAGGAGCGGAGGGAGGCCAGCGGCGTCAGGTTGGTGTCGTACACCCAGGGAACCGGCAGCGGCCTCAGCACCACCAGCCAGAGGACGAGGGCCAGGTGACAGGTCAGGCCCGCCAGTCCGGCTGTTCGAAGGGGACGGTGGACGGCCGCCGCCGGCCGGTTCCTGGTCCGTGCGCCGGAACGCTCGTCGCGTGTCCTGGTGCCATCTCGCTGCACGGGGGGAAGGACGTGGACCGGTGGCGCGGTGGTTCCCCCCGGGCGTGAACATTCCGGGGCGCGCCCCCGGTCGCCCCGCCGCCCCGGGGCCGAACGGCGGGGCGACAGGCAGACAGGCAGACAGGCAGACGGACGACGGGCAGGCGGGGCTACCGGCAGGGTGCCGCGGTCGGCACCGCGCCGAACACGTTGTCGGCCGGCGGGGTGGCGGGCACCACCGTGGGCGACGGGCTCGGGCTCACACCGGCCTTGGCGGCGCCGCGGGCCGGCGGGGTCGGCGTGGGCGCCGACGGCGTGGCCAGGGCGGTCGGTATGTGCGGGGCGGTCGGGCAGGCCGTCCGGCTGGCCGGGGCGCCCGCGTCCACCGGGACGGCGGTCGGCCGGATGCCGCAGCCGGAGGCGAGCGCGAGCAGCAGCAGGGCGCCGGCGGTGCGGCGCAGGGCGGTGCGGGTGGGGGCGGTCACGTGGCGTCCTTGTCCTGGGCGGAGTCGCCGACAAGGCCGTCACCGGTCTCGCCCTCGTTCGGCGGAGGCGGCGGGGCCAGCGGCAGCGTCAGCGTGAACACCGCCCCGACCTCCCCGTTCGCCGCCGTGATCGTGCCCCCGTGGATCTGTGCGTTGGCCATCGCGATCGACAGCCCCAGGCCGCTGCCCTCCGAGCGGGCCCGTCCCCGGTCCGCCTTGTAGAACCGGTCGAAGACGTGCGGCAGCACGTCCTCGGGGATGCCCGGGCCGCTGTCGGAGACCTCGATGACGACCGAGCCCGCGGTCTGCCGGACCTTGACCCGCACCGGGGAGCCGCCGTGCTTGAGCGCGTTGCCGATCAGGTTGGCGAAGACCACGTCGAGCCGGCGCGGGTCGACCACGGCCAGGATGCCGCGCGGGGCGTCCAGTTCGACGGCGTCGTACCAGGCCCGGCCGTCGATGCAGGACATGATCAGGTCGGCCATGTCCACCTCGTCGGCGACCAGCTTGGCGGTGCCGGCGTCGAAGCGGGTCACCTCCATCAGGTTCTCCACCAGGTCGGACAGCCGCCGCGTCTCGCTGACCACGAGCCGTACGGCCGGCGCGATCATCGGGTCCAGCGACTCGGCCTCGTCCTCCAGGATGTCGGTGACGGCGGTCATCGCGGTCAGCGGCGTGCGCAGCTCGTGCGACATGTCGGCGACGAACCGCCGGCTCTGCGCCTCGCGCGCGCTCAGCTCCTCGACCTGCTCGTGCAGCGACTCCGCGGCCCGGTTGAACGTCCTCGCCAGGTCCGCGAGTTCGTCCCCGCCCTCGACCTCCAGCCGGGTGTCCAGGTGTCCCTGGCCGAGCCGTCGGGCGGCGTCGCCGAGCCGCTTGACCGGCCGCAGCACGGTCGACGAGGCGGCCTGGGCGAGCAGCGCCGAGCCGATCAGAGCGAGCAGCGTGGCGATGGCCAGCGACCAGCCCAGCGTGTTGAGGTCCTTGCGTTCGTTCTCCAGCGACTTGAACATGTACGCCGTCGGGCCGGTCGGCACCACCTTGGTGCCGCCGATCAGGAACGGCTGGCCCGCCAGGTTCTGCCGCTGCCAGTACAGGTGGTACGGGTACGGGTTGTTCTCGGTGACCTCGCGCTGCCGGGCGACGGTGGACTGCAGCGCCGCCGGGACGTCGGCCAGCGTGAACTGCCCCGGGTCGGAGGAGGCCGTGCACTCCGGGTGCGCCGGGTCGGCCACGACCACGTCGTAACTCAGCCCGGAGCTGGCGACGGTGGACGCGAGCGCGGTCAGGTCCGGGCAGCTCGCGTTCAGCGGCAGCTCGGAGACGTTGCGGCTGAGCGAGACCCGGAAGTCGTTGAGCGCGGTGTCCTGGGCGCGCTTGAGCACCGCGTCGCGGTTCAGCCAGTAGGCGATGCCGGAGGCCGAGACGGCGGCGAGCAGCGCGACCGCCGCGAACACCGCGATCAGCCGTACCCGCAGGGAGCGCAGCCTGCGCCACGGGCCCGCGGCGAAGCGGCGGGCCGTCGTCTGATGATCAGTCACAAGAGCCTGTCGTCGTACGGAAGTTCAGGGAGTTCAGGAATTTCGGGCAGCCCAGGCGGATCGGGCGGGCGGCAATCAGGAGGACGGGAAGCAGGAGGACGGCAGGCAGGAGGACGGGAGCGGAACTCAGGCCGGCGGGTCCAGCCGGTAGCCCACCCCGCGGACGGTGCGGATCAGGGTCGGCGCGGACGGCACGTCCTCGACCTTCGCCCGCAGCCGCTGCACGCAGGCGTCCACCAGACGGGAGTCACCCAGGTAGTCGTGCTCCCAGACCAGCCGCAGCAGCTGCTGGCGGGAGAGCGCCTGGCCGGGGCGGCGGCTGAGCTCCAGGAGCAGCCGCAGCTCGGTCGGGGTGAGCTGGAGGTCCTGCCCGTCCTTGGTGACGGTCATCGCCGCCCGGTCGATCACCACGGTGCCGTACGCGGAGGAGTCCGAGCTCTCCCGCTCGCCGCGCCGCAGCACGGCCCGGATCCGGGCGTCCAGGACCCGCGGCTGCACCGGCTTGACCACATAGTCGTCGGCACCGGACTCCAGGCCGACCACCACGTCGATGTCGTCCGAACGGGCGGTCAGCAGGATGATCGGCAGCTGGTCGGTGCGGCGGATGCGGCGGCAGACTTCGAAGCCGTCGATTCCGGGCAGCATGACGTCCAGCACGATCAGGTCGGGCCGCTGCTCCTTGAAGAGCCTCAGACCGTCCTCGCCGGAGGCGGCGGTGGCCACACGGTGGCCCTGGCGGGTGAGGGCGAGTTCGAGGCCGGTCCGGATGGCGTCGTCGTCCTCGATCAGAAGGAGGAAAGGCACGGCCCCATTTTGGCCCACTCGAAGCGTCGAATCACCCCCAGGACCGGTCACCGACCGTATGGGAACCGGAAGGAGCACTACCGGCGTCCGGTACGGAGGGAGGCGGACCGGGACGAAAGGCCCGCCCCTGTGACACCCCTGTGACAGTCGGCGGACAGCGTCATCACAACCGGCGGGCAAGATTTTCCATGTCGCCGCAGGACAGCGGGCCAACCCGGCCGGCTGGAAGGCGGCAACAGGAACCGCTCGTACCGACCCAGGGGGCGCACGATGAACGCCATGCTTCAGACCCGGACCAACCCGGCTGTCCGCACCGCGCGTTCGTCAGCCACCGCCCCGCGGACCCGGTACGAGGTCAGGACCGACGAGAACTCCGGTGCCGTGACCGTACGGGGGTGCGCGCACAGCACCGGTGGAAACCCTGTCGCCCGCCGGGTGAGCGGCGGCGCCAGGACGGGGGAGCTGTTCGGGATCGGCCGGGTGGGGAACGCGGCCGACTCCGGCAACACCCTCACGCTGCGGGGGATCCTCCCCGTCCGCGTCGAGGGCAAGGACGCTCCGGCGGGGAACCGGGGCGTCGGCGGGAACGGTCTGCGGACGGTCGGCTCGGGGGAGTCGGCCGGCCGCGAGGCCGCCGGTGCGACGCTGCTGCAGCTGAACCCGGCGGCGGCCCGCACCACCGAGGCGGGACGGGCGGACGCGCAGGGGGAGCACCCGGCCGTCGCGGAGGACCACATCACGGAGTTCACCGCGTACGTGCGTGAGCGCCGCGCCTCCCTGTACGCCACGGCGTACCACCTCACCGGTGACCGCTACGAGGCCGAGGACCTGCTGCAGAGCGCGCTCTTCAGCACCTACCGGGCCTGGGGCCGGATCACCGACAAGGCCGCGGTCGGCGGGTACCTCCGCCGCACCATGACCAACCTGCACATCTCCGCCTGGCGGCGCCGCAAGGTCAACGAGTACCCGACCGAGGAGCTGCCGGAGACGGCCGGCGACACCGACGCGATGGGCGGCACCGAGCTGCGCACCGTGCTCTGGCAGGCGCTGGCGAAGCTTCCGGAGAACCAGCGCACCATGCTGGTGCTGCGGTACTACGAGGGCAAGACCGACCCGGAGATCGCCGACGTGCTGGGGATCAGCGTCGGCACGGTCAAGAGCAGCATCTGGCGGGCGCTGCGCCGGCTGCGCGAGGACGAGCACCTGAACAAGTCGGGCGACACCGTCCGGGCGTTCGGCGAGCTGGTCGCCTGACGCGGACGCGGGTGACGCGAAGGAGTGGAACTCCCGTCGGGGGACGGGTAGCGGACGGTCGCGGTGCGTGGACGCCGGCTCGGGGGAGCGGTGAACACGGGGAGCCCGACGGCCGTTCGGGGAAGGCGACGGGCCCGGTGCGGGGGAGACGCACCGGGCCCGTCGTTCTTCGTGTCTTCGTTCCGCGTCGAGCCCCCGCCCGGAGCCGGCCCACCCGAACGGAGGACGGCCCCAACGGAGGACGGCTCAGACGGAGGACAGCTCCCGCCGCCCGGCCGCGGCACGGATCCGGCGCTCGGCCTCGGCCCCGGCGCACGGGTGGGAGCCCAGGGTGACCTGCCGCCCGACGATGGAGCGCTCGGCGCGCATCAGCCGCCAGCCGCGCCGCAGCAGCACCGGCAGCGACTTGCGGCCCTCCCGGACGTCCCGGCGCAGCCGGCGCCAGGCCGTGGTGAGCGCGCCGTTGCGCAGGCACAGGGCATCGCCGAGCAGGCCCTCGGCGGCGCACTCGGCGGTGATCTCGGCGGCGAAGATGCCCTCGGCGATGAACGCGGGGGCGCCGTCCAGCTCCAGGGCGCGGGTGGCGATCCGGCCGTTGTCCGGGATCGAGTACACCGGGACGTCGGCGCGGCCGGTCTCGTACAGGCTGCGGATCGCGGCGACCGCCTGGTCGCGGTGCCAGGCGAGCGGGGAGTCCCAGTCGACCGCGCCGTCGGGCAGCAGCGGCAGGGTGGGGTCGTCCCCGTCCTTGTAGAAGTCGTCCAGTTGCAGGACCGGCAGCCCGCTGCGCTCGGCGAGCGAGGACTTCCCGGAGCCGGAGGGGCCGGACAGCAGGACGACCCGGGCGTGGGTCGTCGGCACAGGATTCAGCGGGTCGTCACTCACGGGACACCAGTCTGACGCATCCGGGCCCGATGCCGAAACCCGTCGGATCACACCTTCTGCGGGCCCCGCGGATCGGCGAGCCGCAGGACGGCGGCGAAACGGCGTCGAAACGGCACGGAAAGGCGACGGACCCGCGCCAGGGGGGGAGAGGCGCGGGTCCGTCCAATGACCGTCCGGGCCCTGGGGGGGAGAGGGCACTGGGGACGGCCAGTCTGTGGAGTTGTTACTCGGTGTCGACGGGGCGGTCAGATCCCCATCGGGTGCCAGACCGTCTTCGTCTCCAGGAACGAGAGTAGCCGGTCGGTACCGGGCGCATTGGTCCAGTCCTGGGCGAACGGGTCCAGCTCCGGACGGACCACCCTCTTCAGGGTATCCGCAGCGGCCGCTTCCAGCGCCTGCGCCGCGCCGGGGCCGTCGGCGGCGATCGCGCCGGTGAGGTCCACCGCGTTGACGTCCTGGTGCGAGGCCAGGGTGGGCGCGATGTCGGCGGTCCTGCCCGAGATGATGTTGACCACGCCGCCGGGGACGTCCGAGGTGGCGAGCACCTCGCCCAGCGACAGGGCCGGCAGCGGGGCGTCCGCGGCGGCCGCGACCACGACCGTGTTGCCGGTGGCGATCGCCGGGGCGATCACCGAGACCAGGCCGAGCAGCGAGTGCCCGTACCCGGCCTGCGGGGCGACGATCCCGACCACGCCGGTCGGCTCCGGGGTGGAGAGGTTGAAGAAGGGGCCGGCGACCGGGTTGGCGCCGCCCGCGATCTGGGCGACCTTGTCCGTCCAGCCCGCGTACCAGATCCAGCGGTCGATCGCGGCGTCCACCAGCGCGGCGGCCTTCTTCGGGCCGATGCCCTCGGCGGCCGAGACCTCGGCGGCGAACTGCTCGCGGCGACCCTGCAGCATCTCGGCCACCCGGTACAGCACCTGGCCGCGGTTGTACGCGGTGGTGCCGGCCCAGCCCTTGACCGCCGCGCGGGCGGCCAGGACGGCGTCGCGGGCGTCCTTGCGGGTGCCCAGCGGAGCGTTGGCGAGCCACTGGCCCTTGGCGTCCGTCACCTCGTACACCCGCCCGCTCTCGGAGCGCGGGAACTTCCCGCCGACGTACAGCTTGTAGGTCTTGAGGACGTCAAGACGCGTCGCGACATCAGACATCGAGGTAGGCCTCCAGACCGTGGCGGCCACCCTCGCGGCCGTAACCCGACTCCTTGTAGCCGCCGAACGGCGAGGTCGGGTCGAACTTGTTGAAGGTGTTGGCCCAGACCACGCCGGCCTTGAGCCGGCTCGCCGTCCACAGGATGCGCGAGCCCTTCTCCGTCCAGATGCCGGCGGAGAGGCCGTACGGGGTGTTGTTGGCCTTCGCGACCGCCTCGTCGGGGGTGCGGAAGGTCAGCACCGACAGGACCGGGCCGAAGATCTCCTCCTGGGCGATCCGGTGGGCCTGGCTGACGCCGGTGAACAGGGTCGGCTTGAACCAGAAGCCGGTGCCCGGGAGTTCGCACTCGGGCGACCAGCGGTCCGCGCCCTCGGCCTCGCCGGCGTCGGTCAGCTCGGTGATCCGGGCCAGCTGGGCGGCCGAGTTGATGGCGCCGATGTCGGTGTTCTTGTCCAGCGGGTCGCCGACCCGCAGGGTGGACATCCGGCGCTTCAGGGCGTCCAGCAGCTCGTCCTGGATCGACTCCTGGACCAGCAGGCGCGAGCCCGCGCAGCAGACGTGGCCCTGGTTGAAGAAGATGCCGTTGACGATGCCCTCGACCGCCTGGTCGATCGGCGCGTCGTCGAAGACGATGTTCGCGGCCTTGCCGCCCAGCTCCAGCGACAGCTTCTTGCGGCTGCCGGCCAGCTGCCTGGCGATCGCCTTGCCGACCGGGGTGGAGCCGGTGAAGGCGACCTTGTTGACGTCCGGGTGCGCGGTGAGCGCGGCGCCGGTGCGGCCGTCGCCGGTGACGATGTTGACGACGCCCTTCGGCAGACCGGCCTGGCGGCAGATCTCGGCGAAGCGCAGGGCCGTCAGCGGGGTGGTCTCGGCCGGCTTGAGGACGACGGTGTTGCCGGTCGCCAGGGCGGGCGCGATCTTCCACGCCAGCATCATCAGCGGGAAGTTCCACGGGATGACCTGGCCGGCCACGCCCAGCGGGCGCGGGTTCGCGCCGAAGCCCGCGTAGTCCAGCTTGTCCGCCCAGCCGGCGTAGTAGAAGAACCACGCGGCGACGGTCGGGATGTCGAAGTCGCGGGTCTCGCGGATCGGCTTGCCGTTGTCGATCGACTCCAGCACGGCCAGCTCGCGGCTGCGCTCCTGGATGATCCGGGCGATCCGGAACAGGTACTTGCCGCGCTCGCTGCCCGGCAGCGCCGACCAGTCGGCGAAGGCCTTGCGGGCGGCGGCGACCGCGCGGTCCACGTCCTCGTCGGTGCCCTGGGCGAACTCGGCGAGCACCTGCTCGGTGGCCGGGTTGACCGTCTTCAGGGCCTCGCTGCCGGAGGAGTCGACGAACTCGCCGCCGATGAAGTGGCCGTAGGAGGTGGCGATGTCGCCCGCGGCGGCGGGGGACTCGGGGGCCGGGGCGTAGGCGAAGAGGCCGGAGGCCTTCACGGGCTCCTCGATGTTCTTCTTCTTGGCCATGGTGATCAGTCCACCGTCACGTAGTCGGGGCCGGAGTAGCGTCCGGTGGTGAGCTTCTGGCGCTGCATCAGCAGGTCGTTGAGCAGGCTGGAGGCGCCGAAGCGGAACCAGTGCGGGCTCAGCCAGTCGTCGCCGAGGGTCTCGTTGACCATCACCAGGTACTTCATGGCGTCCTTGGTGGTCTTGATCCCACCGGCGGGCTTCACGCCGACCTGGACGCCGGTCTGCGCCTTGAAGTCGCGGACCGCCTCCAGCATCAGCAGGGTGACCGGCGGGGTCGCGTTGACGGCGACCTTGCCGGTGGAGGTCTTGATGAAGTCGGCGCCGGCCAGCATCGCCAGCCAGGAGACGCGGCGCACGTTGTCGTACGTCTGCAGCTCGCCGGTCTCGAAGATCACCTTGAGGTGGGCGCTGGTGCCGTCCGGGCGCTTGCACGCCTCCTTGACGGCGACGATCTCGTTGAAGACGTCGTAGTAGCGGCCGGAGAGGAAGGCTCCCCGGTCGATCACCATGTCGATCTCGTCGGCGCCCGCGGCGACCGCGTCGGCGGTGTCGGCGAGCTTCACCGGGAGGGCGGCGCGGCCGGCCGGGAAGGCGGTGGCCACCGAGGCGACCTGGATGTCGGTGCCCCGCAGGGCGTCCTTCGCGGTGGCGACCATGTCCGGGTAGACGCAGATGGCGGCGACGCGGGGGGTGGTCGGGTCGGTCGGGTCGGGGGTCCTGCCCTTGGCGCACAGGGCGCGCACCTTGCCGACCGTGTCCGCGCCTTCCAGCGTGGTCAGGTCGATCATCGAGATCGACAGGTCGATGGCGTAGGCCTTCGCCGTGGTCTTGATCGAGCGGGTACCGAGGGTGGCGGCACGCGCCTCAAGGCCGACCTGGTCGACGCCGGGCAGGCCGTGCAGGAAGCGGCGGAGCGAGGCCTCGGACGCCGCAACGTCCTGAAGGCCGCTGCCCGCAACGCCGAGGGCATTGGCTGCAACAGTGGACATAGTCACCAGAGCAGCATATCTACGCGCGTAGTCGACCGCTAGGGGGCCTGCCTTTCGTGGCCGGACCGAGACCTCGGGGGGAGGCGGAGGGGCGGCAGGGGGCGTGTACGCGCGGGAGGCGCGGCGACCGGCGACCGGGTGGTCCGGGGGCGGCATTCGATGCCGGACCGAGACCTCTCCGTGGGGGGCATGGGGCAGAATCGACGGCATGACCGATTCCCACGGCAAGCCCCGCAAGGGTTCCGCCGCCCCCGACGGGGATCCCGCGTATGCGGACCGCGTGTACCGCTCTGTCCCCGGTGTGATCTCCGGAGTGCTGCTGCTGGCCGTCGCCGCCTGGCTGATCGGCGACGCGGTGCTGAACGGGACGGGGAAGACGCCGTACGTCTCGCTCGCGGCGGTACCGCTGTTCGCCTTCCCTGTGATCGCCTACACGCTGCGCCCGGCGGTGCTGGCGGACAGCAGCCGGCTGCTGGTGCGCAACCCGTGGCGGACGATCACCGCGCCGTGGGCCTCGGTGGACGCGCTGCGCGCGGGGTACTCGGTCGAGCTGCTGGCCGGGGGCAAGAAGTACCAGGTGTGGGCGGTGCCGGTGTCGCTGCGGCAGCGCAAGCGGGCGACCCGGGCCCAGCAGCGCGGCGGCGCCGAGCACGCCTCCCGGATGGGGATGGTGTTCGGCCGCCAGACCAACCCGGTGGTGCAGGGCTCGCCCGACCCGACCCGCGCCTGGTCCGACCAGGTGACCAACGTGCTCCAGGAGATGGCCGAGCGCAACGCCCGCCGCCCCGACGCGGCCGGCCCGGTCGAGGTGGCGTGGTGCTGGTGGGTGATCGCGCCGACGCTGGCCGGCCTGGCCGCGCTGATCACGGTGATCGCGGTCTGAGCCGAAGCACGCGAGGGGCCCGCCGGTACGCGACCGGCGGGCCCCTTCTCGTACGGGCGGGCGTCAGACGGCGATGCCCGCGGCCTCGGCCAGGTCGCGCTTGACCGCTTCGAGCAGCTCGGCGGCCCGCTCGCGGGTGACGGTGAGGTCGGCGGCGGTGGCGACCGGGAGGACGACCTCCAGGTAGCACTTGAGCTTGGGCTCGGTGCCGGACGGGCGGACCACGATGCGGGCCGAGCGGACGGCCTCGCCGGCCAGGTAGTAGCGCAGGCCGTCGGTGGGCGGCAGCTCGGCGGAGCCCGCCGACAGGTCGTCCGCACGGGTGACCCGGAGGCCGGCCAGGACGGTCGGCGGCTGCTCGCGCAGCCGGCGCATGGCGTCGGCGATCAGCGAGAGGTCCTGCACGCGGACGGACAGCTGGTCGGTGGCGTGCAGGCCGTGCTCCAGCGCCAGGTCGTCCAGCAGGTCGGTCAGGGTGCGGCCGGACGTCTTGAGGGTGGCGGCCAGTTCGGCGACCAGCAGGGCGGCCGTGATGCCGTCCTTGTCCCGGACGCCCTGCGGGTCGACGCAGTAGCCGAGCGCCTCCTCGTAGCCGTAGCGCAAACCCTCGGCGCGGGCGAGCCACTTGAAGCCGGTCAGCGTCTCGGCGTAGCCCAGGCCGGCGGCCTCGGCGATCCGGCCCAGCAGGGTGGCGGAGACGATGGTGGTGGCGAAGACGCCCTCGGCCTTCTTGGCGACCAGGGCCGCGCCGAGCAGCGCGCCGACCTCGTCGCCGCGCAGCATCCGCCAGCCGGAGGTGCCGTTGCCGCTGCCGGCCGCGTTGGCGAGGACCGGGACGGCCACCGCGCAGCGGTCGGCGTCCGGGTCGTTGGCGATCACGATGTCGGGGCCGACCGAGGCGGCGGTGCGGAAGGCGAGGTCCATCGCCCCCGGCTCCTCCGGGTTGGGGAAGGCCACGGTCGGGAAGTCCGGGTCGGGCTCGGCCTGCTCGGCGACGACGGTGGGCGCCGGGAAGCCGGCCCGGCGGAAGGCGGCGACCAGGGTGTCGCGGCCGACGCCGTGCATCGGGGTGTAGACGACGTCGAGGTTGCGCGGGCTGTGCTCGTCGACGATCGAGACGGCCCGGGCCAGGTAGGCCTCGATGACGTCCTCGCCGAGCACCTCCCAGCCGTCCTCGGCGCGCGGGACGTCGTGGAGCGAACTGATCGCGTCGATCTCGGCGGCGATCCCGGCGTCGGCCGGCGGGACGATCTGCGAGCCGTCGCCCAGGTAGACCTTGTAGCCGTTGTCCTGCGGCGGGTTGTGGCTGGCGGTCACGGTGACGCCGGCGGCCGCGCCCAGGTGGCGGACGGCGAAGGCGAGCACCGGGGTCGGCAGCGGGCGCGGCAGCAGCGCGGCGCGCAGGCCGGCGCCGACCACCACGGCGGCGGTGTCCCGGGCGAAGTCGTAGGACTTGTGGCGGGCGTCGTAGCCGATCACGACCAGGTCGCCCAGGTTCTGCTGCTTGACGTAGGCGACCAGGCCGGCGGCGGCCCGGATCACCACGGCGCGGTTCATCCGCATCGGGCCCGCGCCCAGTTCGCCGCGCAGGCCGGCGGTGCCGAACTGGAGCCGGTCGGCGAAGCGCTCGGCGAGGTCCGACCAGGCGAGCTTGCCGTCCGTCTCGGCCGCCGGGTCCTCGGCCCGGGCGAGCAGGGCCGTCAGCTCCTCGCGGGTCTGCGGGTCGGGGTCCTCGGCCAGCCACGTTCGGGCCCGGGCGAGGAGGTCGGTGGTGGTTGCCTGCGTCATGGCTGCCTGCTCCATCGGGAAGTGCGTCGGTTGGTCGGCCGGAGGGTTCCGCAAAGAAGGGGTGGGCACATGCGGACGGGGCCCGCGGGGCGTGATCAGGGGATCACGGCCGCCCGAGGGCCCCGTCGCTCATGATTGTGCGCCTAGGCCCTGTCCGCCCGCCAAGACCGGCCGGACAGGGCCTGGCCGGGCGTCAGATCCGCTCAAGGACCTTCGCGAGCAGCTCGCCCATGCGCTCGGCGGAGGCCTTGCCGGCCTCCAGCACCTCGGCGTGGTTGAGCGGCTCGCCGGTGATGCCGGCGGCCAGGTTGGTGACCAGCGAGATGCCGAGCACCTCGGAGCCGGCCTCGCGGGCGGCGATGGCCTCCAGGGTGGTGGACATGCCGACCAGCTCGCCGCCGATCACCCGGGCCATGTTGACCTCGGCCGGGGTCTCGTAGTGCGGGCCGCGGAACTGGACGTAGACGGCCTCGTCCAGGCTCGGGTCCACCTCGTGGCAGAGCGCGCGCAGGCGCTTGGAGTACAGGTCGGTGAGGTCGACGAAGTTGGCGCCGACGATCGGGGAGTCCGCGGTCAGGTTGATGTGGTCGCTGATCAGGACCGGCTGGCCGGGGACCCAGCCCTCGCGCAGACCGCCGCAGCCGTTGGTCAGCACGATGATGCCGCAGCCGGCCGCGGCGGCGGTGCGCACGCCGTGGACGACGGTGGCCACGCCGTGGCCCTCGTAGTAGTGGTTGCGGCCGAGGAAGATCAGGGCGCGCTTGTCGCCGATCTTCACCGAGCGGATCGTGCCGGCGTGGCCGGCGACGGCGGGGGCGGGGAAGCCCGGGAGCTCGGTGACCGGGAACTCGGCCACGGTCTCGCCCAGGGCGTCGGCGGCCGGCACCCAGCCGGAGCCCATCACCAGGGCGACGTCGTGCCGCTCGGCACCGGTCAGCTCGCGCAGGCGCTCGGCGGCGGCCTGGGCGGCGGCGTAGGGGTCGGCGGAGACGACCGACTGAGGAGATGCGTTCACGGCTCCGAGGATAGACGGGATTCGACTACGCGCGTAGAAAATCCGGCGCGGCATGCCGGATCGTTACCCGGTTGACCCGAAAGCACAGCTCGGTGGCGCCTTTCGGGTGACGTCGCTCGTCGGTACGTACAAGTCGGCGCGGGGTCGGTGCGAGGTCGGTGCGGGGTCGAACCGCAGGCGGTGCGGGCCGGGCCCGGGTTCAGAGCCGCTTCGCGCTGCGCAGCCCCTTCGCGTACAGGCCGTTGTCGTCCAGCCGCGCGGTGCCGCCCTTGTCGCCGAAGGTCGGGCCGTCCGCCTCCTCCCGGCTGGAGATGTACCGGGGGTGGCCGTCGGTGTCCAGGCCCAGATAGATGCCGGTGTGGTCGAGCCGGGCGCCGGTGCGGGCGTCGATCTCGAAGAACACCAGGTCGCCGGGCTGGAGCGGGTCGATCGAGGCCGGCCGCAGGGTGGTGTCCGAGCCCGGCGCGGTGGTCAGCGGCAGCACCGGGACGCCCGGGCCGACCCGGGCCAGGCCGTTGGCGCTGCGCGGCAGGCCGGGGCCGGCCACGTCCTTGGAGAGCAGCGGGTAACCGGAGCGGTAGCCGTAGACCATCCGGACGTACCCGGAGCAGTCGAAGGCGCCGTAGCGCGTCTTGTCCGGCTGTTTGGCCACCTTGTCGGCGAACGTGTACGGAACGCCGAGGTAGTCGAGGAAGTCGGTCTGCTCCAGCCGCAGGTCGTTGCCCACCGAACCGTTCGGGTTGAGCGGGCCGAAGGAGGCGTCGCCCTTGAACCGCACGCCCTTGGCGTCCTTCTCCGGCGCCGCGCCGGCCAGGTACTGGGTGGCCGCCGCCAGCACGTCGTCCGCGGTGGAGCCGAGCGACTGCTGGAACCAGGTGCGGAACCAGCCCTCCTGCTCGGCGCCCGGCCGCCACGGCTGCGGCATCAGCCGGACCCAGGTGTCGGTCACCACGGTGGCCGTGGTGGTGCCCGGCTCGGCGAAGGTGCGGCTCGGGCCGGCCAGGACGGCGGTGCGGGCGCTGTCGGTCAGGGTGGCGACCACGCCGCCGCGGGCGTCCCGGACCACCGTGCGGTCCGGTCCGCCCAGCCGCTCGTAGCGGTACTCGGCGGCGGTGCCCTGGGCGGGGCTCGGCACGGCGGCGCTGGTGATCAGCGGCGCGCCGCCGCCCGGGTCCGACGGCCGGTCGTGGTCGCGGTCGCGCAGCTGGACGGTGAGGTAGCCGCTGGCGGCCAGCAGGGCCACGGCGAGGCCGCCGCTGAGCAGGGACTTGCGGGTGACGGGCATCGGGGGGTCTTCCTGGGGGTTCCTGCGGGGATTCCTGGCGGGGGTTCCTGAACGGGGGGATCAGGTGCCGGGCAGGGCGCCGAGCAGGACGCCGGCGGTGAGCACCACGTAGTTGGCGAGCGTCACCGTGCTGGTGGCCATCAGGGTGGCCGCCCTGGGCTGGCGGACCAGCTGGTAGGCGATCAGGCCGGGGACGATGAACCCGAGCGTCTGGTTGGCGTACAGGGTGGGCAGTTCGCGCTGGAGGACCAGCATCACGGTGGCCTGCAGCAGCACGCCGATCAGCACCACGGCGGCGAACAGCCGCTTGCCGTACAGGATCACCAGCTTCTGGACCACCCGGGTGGCGAGGTAGGTCAGCACCGTCACGCCGATCACGATGGCCACCCGCTGGAGGTCCTCGACCAGGGTGAGGGCCAGCCAGCCGGGGGTGATCATGCCGCCGGGGGAGAGGTTGGTGGTCAGGTAGCAGACGAGCGAGAAGACCAGGCCGAGCGCGATGCCGATGGCGGCGATCTCGGGGGTGAGCTCGGTGGGGATCACTGCTGGTCTCCGTGGTGGGGGGTGTGGTGGTGGGGCTCGAACCAGGAGTCGGGGAGCGGTTCGGGGTGGTGGACGGGCTGGTACGCGGAGTCGTACACCGGCTCGGGGTAGAGCGGTTCGGGCTCGTGGTACGGGAGTTCGGGGGCGTCGGGCGCGTCCGGGGCCTCGTCGGGGGCGAGCCGGGCCAGCTCCTCCAGGAACAGTTCGCCCTGGCCGTGGATGTTGCCGACGGCCACCAGCGAGGAGTCCGGCCCGAGTTCGGCCAGCAGTTCGGCGGTGAGCCGGGCCGGGTCGCGCCTGTCGCCGCCGAGGTCGACCACCCGGCCGGACCACCCGGCGGGGATGCCGTCCCGGGCGCTCCTGGTGGGGTGGCCGATCAGGAACACGGCGTCCGGGTCGAGCTCGGGCACGATCTGGCCCATCTGGCCGTTGCGCTCCACCCGGTCCGGGCGGCAGTTGATCACCACGTTGAGCGGGCGGTGGATCGCGCCCAGGCCCTCCAGCTGGCGGACGTTCATCAGCGTGGACTCGGGGTCGTTGGCGGCGAAGACGTTGGCGAAGCGCAGCCGCTTGCCGTCCTCGGTGCGGTAGCGCTCGACGGACAGCACGCCCGGGTCCGGCGGGGCCGCCCACATGCCCTGCAGCGCGGTCCGCCGCTCCACGCCGAGGAGTTCGGCGACGGCCAGGGCGATCGCCACGTTCTCCTTGAAGGTGAACCAGCTGAACCCGCGCAGCTCCTCGTCGGTGACCGACTCCGGGTCCACCACGATCAGTTCGCAGTCGCGGCGGGCCGCCTCCGCGCGCAGGATGTGCGCGCGCTCCTGCTCGGCGGTGACGCACACCCCGCCGACCGGCATCGAGCGGGACAGCGAGCGGGCGACGTCGTCCAGGGTCGGGCCCATCTCGGCGAGGTGGTCCTCGCGGACGTTGCACAGCACGCCGATGGTGGAGCGGATCAGCTTGGTCTGGTTGACCTCCTGGAGCGCCGGCATGACGGCCATGCACTCGATCACCAGGGCGTCCGGCCGGTAGGTGGCGGCGCGGCGGACGATGCCGATCTGCTCGACCACGTTGGCGATGCCGAACTTGCGGTAGACCGGCTCCTCGGTGGCGTCCGGGTGGATGAACCGGGCCGCCGTGCCGGTGGTCTTGGCGACCGTCACCAGCCCGCCGCCGCGCAGCGCGCCCGCGCAGAGCCGGGTGATCGAGCTCTTGCCGCGGATGCCGTTGACCAGCACCCGGGTCGGGATCTGTTCCAGCGCGGCGAAGTGCCGGCGCTGCTCGACGATGCCGGCCACCAGCAGCACGGCGCAGCACACCAGCAGCACGACGTAGAGGAAGAGCACGGGAGGTCCTTCGGGCAGGGCTCAGCGGGCGTGCGCGGGCACGGGGACGGACGCGGGGGCGGCGGTGGCGGTGCGGCGGGGGCGGGCCGGTTCCTGACGGACCAGCTCCTGGCGGATCAGCTCCAGGCTCCGGGCGACGGCGCCGACCTCGTCGTGGTGGACGGGGTAGAGCACCGTCCGGCGGTCCCCGGCGGCCAGCGCCTCGGCGCTCGCCGCGAGCCGGCGCAGCGGCAGGCCGACCGCGATGAACAGCCAGCCGAGGCAGAGCGCGGCCGCGGCCAGGCCGAGCATGCCGGCCAGCACGGCCCGCCGGTCGGCCCGGTTCTCGTCCAGGTGCAGCCAGGCCACCGGGTGGGCGGTGACCACCGACCAGCCCAGTTTGGCCACGCTGCCGTTGCCGCCGAGCGGGGCGGCGGCGAACAGCGCCGGGTCGCCGCCGCCGCGCAACACCTCGGCGGCGGCCGACTTCCTCGCCTCGGCCAGCAGGGCCCTGGCGCGGCCCTCGGGCAGCTCGCCGAAGGAGCTGTAGCCCTCGTTGGCGGCGAGCACCCGCTGCCGGTCGTCGACCAGCCAGACCCGGCCGAGGCCGGGGCGGACCAGCAGCCCGCTGAGGAAGTCCGTCTTGAACTCGCCGATCAGCACGGGCCCGGGCGGCTCGGCGGCGCCCTCCGACTCCGCGTCGGCGGGGGCGGCGGTGAGGGCCGCGCGGGCGGCGATCCGGGGCTCCCGGCCGGAGCTGTTGAGCAGCAGCACGCCGCTCGGGCCGAGGGCCTGCGGGCCGGTGCGGTGCGGGGCGTCGCCGGCGTGCGCGAGGACCTCGCCGTTCGCGCCGAGGACGTACAGCGCGCGGTAGCGGTCGTGCTCGGTGAGGGTGGCGCGCAGCAGGGCGTCGGCCTTGCCGACGGAGGCGCCGGCGAGTTCGGGGGCGAGCGAACGCAGGTCCGCGTAGCCCTCGTTGAGCGCCTGGCGGATCCGGTCGGCGGCGGTGTCGGTGCGGTCGCGCTGGCCCGCCACCACCTGGGTGGGGACCCGTACGGTCGGGTCGTTGCCGCCCAGGAACAGCAGCGGGCCGGACCAGCCGAGCACCAGGACGGCGCACAGCGCCAGCGGCAGTGCGGTGCCGGGGCGGCGCTTCGGCGCGGCGGGGGCCGGCGGGCGGGCCGGGTCGAGGAGTTGCAGCCGCAGCTCCTCCAGGGCGCGGGCGATCCGGCCGGCCTCCCTCCGCTTCGGGCCGCGGACCGGCAGGTCGAGCCGTTCGCCGCGGGTGAGCCGGCGGGACTCCAGGAACAGCCGAAGCAGCGGCCGCTGGAGGCTGCGGCTCAGGTACCACGCGAGCAGCAGGGCCAGGGCGAGCAGCGCGCCGGCGGCGGCCAGGCCGAGCGCGGGGTGGCGCAGGCTGCCGGGCTTGCCGTCGACGGTGCTGGTGGAGACCACGGTCAGGCCGAGCGGGGCGGCCGGGTCGTGCCCGCCCGCGGCGCCGACGGCGGCGTAGCCGGCGACCCGGCGCACGCCCTTGGCGTCCGGGCTGCCGGCCAGGCTGCCGGCGGCCGTCCCGCCGGGGGCCGGGCGCTCGCGGGCGGCGCGCTCCCGGGCGCCGGTGACCACGGCGCGGTCGGCCTCGGCGCCGAGTTCGGCGCCGGTGCTGTCCAGGACGGCGCCGGCGGCGTCGAGGACCTGGATGGTCTGTTCCTTGCGGGTCGCGATGCCGGGCAGCCGCAGGTTGTCGGAGGCGACCAGCAGGGCGCGGCCGTCGGCCTTGGTGGCGACCAGGGCGAAGGTGAGCAGCCGGGTGCCGGCGGCGGAGGGCACCAGGACGGGCGCGGGCGCGGTGTCGGTGACCCGGCTGAGGTCGAGGCCGGCCAGCGGCACGGTCTCGCCGCGGGCGGCGAGCAGCCTGCCGGTGTCGGGGCGGACCACCGCCGTGCCGCGCCACTTGTGGTACGCCTGGCCGAGCGCGGACAGCACCGCGGCCGGCTCGGCGGGCGCGGCGTCGTAGCGGGCGGCGGCCCGGCGCAGGTCGGTGGCGCTCTCGTGCAGCCCGGCGCGCAGCGAGGCCGCGGTGTCCTCGGCGGCGTACTGGTGGGACTCCCGGACGGCCTGCGGGGTGTCGTCGACGCGCAGCCCGCCGACGGCGAGCGCGGTGATGGCGGCGACGGCGAGCAGCAGCACCAGCAGCAGCGCGATGGGCGGGCGGATGCCTCCCAGCAGCGGCATGTCGGCCCGGCGGCGATAGCGGTGCTGTCGCGGCGGGTTGGGTGCCGTGCTCACGGGGCCTCGTTCTTCTCGGGGCTCGGCGCACCTGTCCCCGGGAGGTCCGCCGGCCTTCTCGTCGGTCAAGCACTGATCAAGAGTTGGTCAAGCCGGAACAGCGTACGAAGGAGATTTCGAAAAGTTGTCACGTTCCGGTGTCGATCGGATGCCGCTTAGGGATCTCTTTCCGCGAACCGGGCGTGGTGCGCGGTCCCGGGCGGCCCCCGGTGGTCCGCGGCGGGCGGCACGGTAGGTTCGACGGCCATGGAGACTCGGGGTTCGCGACGCCCGTTGCTGCTGTCGGCGGCGGTGCTGCTGGTGCTGGCGGCGCTCGCGGCGGTGCTGACGCTGGCCGTGCGCGGCTCCGACGAGCGGCCGTCGGCGGCGGGCGCTGCGGCGGGCGCCCCGGCGGGCCGGAGCGGACCGACCGGGCCCGCCCCGGTGGACCTGGCGGCCCTGGTCGACGGGTACACCGCCGGGTTCACCCCGGGCGGCCCGTACACCGCGCCGGACGCCGGGCAGCGCCGGGCGATCGCCGACGGCGTGCTCGGCGCGCTGGACGGGCAGGCCGAGCAGGCCGGGCGCTCGCTGGCGCGGGTCGGCTACCGGCTCACCGAGTTCACCGAGGCGGCGACCGGCCGCCGGGTGGCGGAGATCGCCGACGGCACGGACGCCGAGGGCCGCGGCTGGGGCCGGGTCTACCTGGACCTCTCGGCCCGGACGGGCTGGTCCGTGCAGGTGCCCCACCCGGTCTCGGACGCCCGTACCGAGGCGCTCGGGGTGGACCTCTTCCGGGCCGCGCCGGGCGGGGTGCTGGTGCTCGCCGGGGCGCACCGCCGGGCCGGGGCGGACGGCGCCTCGGACGTCGCGCACCGCGCCGACACGGTCTTCGCGGCGGTGGTCGAGGCGCTCACCGGGCGCGGCCTGCCCGGCATCCAGGTGCACGGCTTCGACGAGGGCAGCCTGCCCGGGCAGGACGCGGTGGTCTCCAGCGGCGCCGGCCAGCCGGGCCCGGCCGCCGAGCTGACCGCCACCGGGCTGGGGAAGGCCGGGTACGCGGCCTGCCGGGCCTGGCGGGAGAAGTGCGGGCAGCTCGGGGGCACCACCAACGTCGAGGGCCGGTTCGCGGCCGGGCTCGGCGTGCCGTGGCTGCACGTCGAGCTGGGCAACGGGCTGCGCACCGAGCCGGCCCGCCGCGCGGCGGTGGCCGGGGTGCTGGCGCAGACGGCCCGCGGCTGGGCCGCGAGCCAGGGCTAGTGGGCCAGGGCTAGCAGGGGCGGCGGCGCAGGTCCATCACGTAGTCGTGCGGGGCGCCGGCGCTCTCCGCGGCGTCGGCGACCAGGCCGAGGTAGCGGGCCGCGGGCAGGCCGCCCTCGTAGTCGTTGAGCACGTACGTCCAGACCGGGGTGTCGCCGTCCAGGGTCTGCGCGCGCAGTTTGATCTTGCGGTAGATGCCGAGCTGGACGCCCTCCCAGCGGTCCAGGCCCTCCTCGTCCATCGGCGCGACGTCGTACAGCGAGACGAAGACCTGGTCCTTCCCGTCCTCGACGACGGTGGCCAACGAGCCCTCCCAGCCGAGCTGTTCACCGCCGAAGGTGAGCCGCCAGCCGTCCAGCCACCCGGTGCCGCGCAGTGGTGAGTGCGGGGCGCGGCGGGTCATCTGCCGTGCATCGAGGTTGGTGGCATACGCGGCGTAAAGGGGCATGGGGGGAAGACTAGCCCGGTGGATGGACGGTCCGCGGCGACTGGGCGATCGCACAGAAGCCCGGACCCCGGCGTGGCGGCGTTCCCGGCGTGCGGGACAATGGTGCACGTGACTCGGATCGTGATCATCGGTGGCGGACCCGGCGGCTACGAGGCTGCGCTGGTGGCCGCGCAGCTCGGCGCGGAGGTGACCGTCGTCGACCGCGACGGTCTGGGCGGATCGGCGGTGCTCACCGACTGCGTGCCGTCGAAGACCCTGATCGCGACCGCGGAGGTGATGACCACCTTCGACAGCTCGTACGAGGAGCTGGGCATCACCGTCGCGCAGGACGAGGCCGCGGACGCGGCCAAGGTCATCGGCGTGGACCTGGGCAAGGTCAACCGCCGTGTGAAGCGGCTGGCGATCGCGCAGTCCCACGACATCACCCAGTCGGTCACCCGGGCCGGGGTCACCGTGCTGCGCGGCCGCGGCCGGCTCGGCGGCGGCGGGCAGGCGGTGGACGGCTCCCGTGAGGTGCTGGTGGACGCGCCGGACGGCACCGTCCAGTCGCTGCGCGCCGACGCGGTGCTGATCGCCACCGGCGCCCACCCCCGGGAGCTGCCGGACGCCCAGCCGGACGGCGAGCGGATCCTCACCTGGACCCAGGTGTACGACCTGGAGGAGCTGCCCCGCGAGCTGATCGTGGTCGGCTCCGGTGTGACCGGCGCGGAGTTCGCGGGTGCCTACCAGGCGCTCGGCTCCAAGGTCACCCTGGTCTCCAGCCGTGACCGGGTGCTGCCGGGCGAGGACCCGGACGCCGCCGAGGTGCTGGAGGACGTCTTCCGCCGCCGCGGCATGAACGTGATGGGCCGCTCGCGCGCCGAGAGCGTCAAGCGGATCGGCGACCGGGTCGAGGTGGCCCTCGCCGACGGCAAGGTGATCGAGGGCACGCACTGCCTGATGGCGGTCGGCTCGATCCCCAACACCGCGCAGATGGGCCTGGAGGAGGCCGGGGTCAAGCTCAACGACTGGGGCCAGATCCAGGTCGACCGGGTCTCCCGCACCAGCGCCCCGGGCGTCTACGCGGCCGGCGACTGCACCGGCGTCTTCATGCTCGCCTCGGTGGCGGCCATGCAGGGCCGGATCGCGATGTACCACGCGCTCGGCGACGCGGTGCAGCCGCTGAACCTGAAGACCGTCGCCTCCAACGTCTTCACCGACCCGGAGATCGCCACCGTCGGCTACACCGCGGCCGATGTGGAGTGCGGCAAGATGGACGCGGTCGTGGTCAAGCTGCCGCTGCGCGGCAACCCGCGGGCGAAGATGCAGGGCATCCGGGACGGCTTCGTGAAGCTGTTCTGCCGCCCGGGCACCGGCATCGTGGTGGGCGGCGTGGTCGTCGCCCCGCGGGCCAGCGAGCTCATCCACCCGATCGCGCTCGCGGTGGACGCCAATCTGACCGTCGAACAGGTGGCCAGCGCCTTCACCGTCTACCCGTCGGTCTCCGGCTCGACCGCCGAGGCCGCCCGGCAGTTGCACATCCGCAAGCGGGTCGAGAGCGAATCCTGAGCCTCCGGCGCACAGTTGAGGGCGGCTGCCGATCGGCGGCCGCCTTTTGCGCAGGAGTGATCGTCACCCGGACGGCGGGCGCAGTCCCGGGCTGCTGACGGCGCGTATTGTACGGTCACGCGCCGCTCTTGCGTGAGCAATTCCAGCTACTAGCTGCAAACGCCTGAAAGCAGACGGTCACGCAGGTTACCGTCGGTTCTGTGTTTGCAGCAGAACGTCGCCAGTTGATCCTCGAAATGGTGCGCGCCAACGGAGCGGTCTCGCTCCGGGAGTTGGCCCGCGTCGTCCAGACCTCCGAAGTGACCGTGCGCCGCGACGTACGGGCACTGGAGGCAGAAGGGCTCCTCGACCGCCGGCACGGCGGCGCGGTGCTCCCCGGCGGCTTCAGCCGCGAACCCGGCTACCCGCAGAAGACCCACCTCTCCGCGGCGGAGAAGAGCGCCATCGCCGACCTCGCCGCCGGCCTGGTGGAGGAGGGGGACGCGGTGGTGGTCGGCGCCGGCACCACCACCCAGGAGCTGGCCCGCAGGCTGGCCAGGGTGCCCGGCCTCACCGTGGTCACCAACTCGCTGCTGGTCGCCCAGGCGCTGGCGCACGCCAACCGGGTGGAGGTGGTGATGACCGGCGGCACCCTGCGGGGTTCCAACTACGCGCTGGTCGGCAGCGGTGCCGAGCAGTCCCTGCACGGGCTGAGGGTCTCCAAGGCCTTCATCTCCGGCAGCGGGCTGACCGCCGAGCGGGGCCTGTCCACCGCCAACATGCTGTCCGCGAGCGTGGACCGGGCGCTGGTGCAGTCGGCCAACGAGGTCATCGTCCTCGCCGACCACACCAAGCTCGGCGCGGACTCCATGTTCCAGACCGTGCCCACCGAGAACATCACCCGGCTGGTCACGGACGAGCAGGCGACCGCCGACGACGGCACCGCCCGGCAACTCGACGCGATCGCCGACTGCGGGGTGCAGATCGACCTGGCGCCGCTCGGCGCCGCCCCCACCGGGGACGCCCCGGTGCACGGCACCGGCAGCGGGCCCGTCCACCAGACCCAGCCCGGCCCGCTGGCGCGCCGCCCCGCCCCGCCCCCCGGCGGCGCCCCGCTGCCCGGCCAGCGCCGGCCGGGCGCGCACGGCGGTCCGGGCGGTCCGGGCGGCCTGCCGGCCAGGCTGGCCGAGCTGGGCCTCCCGCGAGGGCGCTGAGGGCCTGTACCGCCGCGCGAACGCGGCCGGCCCGCACCCCCCCGAGGGGGTACGGGCCGGCCGGTGCTCCAGGGAGCGCGTCAGTCCTTGATCTCGCACAGCGCGGCGCCGCTGCTGACGCTCGCGCCCACCTCGGCCTTGAGGCCGACGACGGTGCCCGCCTTGTGCGCGTTCAGCGGCTGCTCCATCTTCATCGCCTCCAGGACCACGATCAGCTCGCCCTCGGCGACGACCTGGCCCTCCTCGACGGCGACCTTGACGATGGTGCCCTGCATCGGCGAGGCCAGGGTGTCACCGCTGACGGCCGAACCGGCCTTCTTGGCGCCCACCCGGCGCGTGGCCTTCGCGGCACCCGCCGCACCGGCCGCCGGGGCCGCCGAGACGCCCAGCGAGGACGGCAGCGAGACCTCGATCCGCTTGCCGCCGACCTCGACCACGACGGTCTCGCGGCCCTCGGCCTCCTCGCCGTCGCCGGCCGCGCCCGCGAACGGCGGGATGGTGTTGTCGAACTCGGTCTCGATCCACCGGGTGTAGATCGTGAACGGGCCCTCGCCGCCGTGCACCTCGGGCGCGAACGCCGGGTCGGTGACGACCGCCTGGTGGAACGGGATGGCGGTGGCCATGCCCTCCACCTTGAACTCGTTCAGCGCGCGGCGGGCCCGCTCCAGGGCCTGCTTGCGGTCCCGGCCGGAGACGATCAGCTTGGCCAGCAGGGAGTCCCAGGCCGGGCCGATGACCGAGCCGGTCTCCACGCCGGAGTCCAGCCGGACGCCCGGGCCGGACGGCGGCGCGAACAGCGTCACGGTGCCGGGCGCGGGCAGGAAGCCCCGGCCCGGGTCCTCGCCGTTGATGCGGAACTCGAACGAGTGGCCGCGCACCTCGGGGTCGCCGTAGCCCAGTTCCTCGCCGTCGGCGATCCGGAACATCTCGCGGACCAGGTCGAGTCCGGTGACCTCCTCGGTGACCGGGTGCTCGACCTGCAGCCGGGTGTTGACCTCCAGGAAGGAGATCGTGCCGTCCAGCGCCACCAGGAACTCGCAGGTTCCGGCGCCCTCGTAGCCGGCCTCCTTCAGGATGGCCTTGGACGCCCGGTACAGCTCGGCGTTCTGCTCGGCGGTCAGGAACGGCGCGGGCGCCTCCTCGACCAGCTTCTGGTGCCGGCGCTGCAGCGAGCAGTCACGGGTGGAGACGACCACCACGTTGCCGTGCTTGTCCGCGAGGCACTGGGTCTCCACGTGCCGCGGGTTGTCCAGGTAGCGCTCGACGAAACACTCGCCGCGGCCGAAGGCGGCGACGGCCTCGCGCACCGCGGACTCGTACAGCTCCGGGATCTCCTCCAGCGTGCGGGCGACCTTGAGGCCGCGGCCGCCGCCGCCGAAGGCCGCCTTGATGGCGACCGGAAGGCCGTGCTCCCGGGCGAACACGACCACCTCGTCGGCACCCGAGACCGGGTCCGGGGTCCCGGCGACCAGCGGCGCGCCGGCGCGCTGCGCCACGTGCCGGGCGGTGACCTTGTCACCGAGGTCGCGGATGGCCTGCGGGGGCGGGCCGATCCAGGTCAGGCCCGCGTCGAGGACGGCCTGGGCGAAGTCGGCGTTCTCCGACAGGAACCCGTAGCCGGGGTGGACGGCGTCGGCCCCGGAGTCCGCTGCGGCCTTCAGGACCTTGGCGATGTCCAGGTAACTGGTGCCGGGGGTGTCTCCACCCAGCGCGTAAGCCTCGTCGGCCGCGCGGACGTGCAGCGCATCCCGGTCCGGCTCGGCGTAGACGGCGACGCTGGCGATACCGGCGTCCGAGCAGGCCCGGGCGACGCGGACGGCGATTTCCCCGCGGTTGGCGATGAGCACCTTGCGCACTGTGGCTCCCTTCTTGAACCTGGTCGAGTTTATGGATTCCTGGGCGGTACCGGCGAGTAGCCCCAGGTTGTGAACTATCCCACACGGACGGTGATGAATTTCCGGGGCCCGTCGACCGCCTGTCCGGTGACGCCGCAGGTCGCGGCCGGTGCGGTCGAACCGGCCGGATCCACAGCGGGTGACCGGGCGTTGTCCGGTGCCCCGGTGGCATCGGACACACTCTCGCGCGGCCGGCTCAAACGACGGTGGAACGGGCGGCGGGCCGCCGCCCGTTCTGCGGGTCCGGCCGTCAGGCCCAGAGGTCGACCAGCCGGACGTCCAGGTCGGCGAGCAGGGTGCGCAGCAGCGGCAGCGAGAGGCCGATGACGTTGCCCGGGTCGCCGTCGATGCCCTCGATGAACGGCGCCGAGCGCCCGTCCAGGGTGAACGCCCCGGCGACGTGCAGGGGCTCGCCGGAGGCCACGTAGGCAGCGATCTCGGCGTCGTCCGGGGTGCCGAAGCGGACGGTGGTGGACGCGGTCGCCGAGGACTGCCGGCCGGTCGCGGTGTCGATCACGCAGTGGCCGGTGCGCAGCACCCCGGCCCGGCCGCGCATCGACTGCCAGCGGGCGAGCGCCTCGGTGGCGTCGGCGGGCTTGCCGAGGGCCTGGCCGTCCAGCTCCAGGACGGAGTCGCAGCCGATCACCAGCTCGCCGTCGGTCAGTGCGGCGGCGACCGCCTTCGCCTTGGCCTCGGCCAGCACCAGGGCGAGTTCGGCCGGGGTGGCGGCGCTGATCGCGTCCTCGTCGACGCCGCTGACCACCACGCGCGGGTCGAGGCCCGCCTGGCGCAGCAGTCCGAGGCGGGCGGGGGAGGCGGAGGCGAGGACGAGGATGCGCTGGTCGGTCATGCCCCTCAGGGTAGGGGGTGCCGGTGTCCGCCGTTCGGGTGAACGACGGTCGCGGCGGTCGGGTGAGTGGCGGTCACCGCAGTCGGGTGGGCGCCGGTCACAGCAGGAGGAGGACGGCGGCCACCATCGCGAGGGCGGCGAGCACCCGGCCGGCCCGGTGCAGCCGCTCCATCATCCGGCGGGCCTCCGGGGAGGGCTCGTCGCGGGGGTCTGACCAGAGCACACGTCCAGGGTGCGCCGCGCCCGGCCCCGGGCGCCTGAGTATCCGTACTCAGCTTTCGGGCAATCCGGGCGGGTCAGCTCGCCCAGCCGGACGTCCGCCAGGCGTTGACGCCCGGGTGGACGGCCTGGCGGAACAGGCGGGAACGGTCGTTCCAGGGGGCGGCCGGGCCGGCACCGGCCCGGCGCGCCGCCTCGGCGGCGGCCTGCGCGGCGGCGGCCCGGGCCTGGACCACCGCCAGGACGGCGGCGAGCTCCTCGGGGGTCGGCTGCCCGTGCAGCACGTGGATCGGTGCCATGGCTCATTCTCTCCCGACGAGGGCCTACAGGGGGATGTTGCCGTGCTTCTTCGGCGGCAGCACCTCGCGCTTGCCGCGCAGCGCCCGCAGACCCCGGACGATGTGCCGGCGGGTCTCGCTCGGCGGGATCACCGCGTCCACGTAGCCGCGCTCGGCCGCCAGGTACGGGTTCAGCAGGGTGTCCTCGTACGAGGCGATCAGCTCGGCCCGCTTCTGCTCGGCACCGCCCGCCGCCTCGGCCTCGGCGATCTCCCGCCGGTGCAGGATGTTGACCGCGCCCTGCGCGCCCATCACCGCGATCTGCGCGGTCGGCCAGGCCAGGTTGAGGTCGGCACCCAGGTGCTTGGAGCCCATGACGTCGTACGCGCCGCCGAAGGCCTTGCGGGTGATCACGGTGATCAGCGGGACGGTCGCCTCGGCGTAGGCGTAGATCAGCTTGGCGCCGCGGCGGATGATGCCGTCCCACTCCTGCTCGGTGCCGGGCAGGAAGCCGGGCACGTCGACGAAGGTCAGCACCGGGATGTTGAAGGAGTCGCAGGTCCGGATGAAGCGGGCGGCCTTCTCGCTGGCGTTGATGTCCAGGCAGCCGGCCAGGTCCATCGGCTGGTTGCCGACGATGCCGACGGACTGGCCCTCGACCCGGCCGAAGCCGGTGATGATGTTGCCCGCGTACAGCGGCTGGGTCTCCAGGAACTCGCCGTCGTCGACGATGTGCTCGATCACCTTGCGCATGTCGTACGGCTGGTTCGCCGAGTCCGGCACGATGGCGTCGAGTTCGAGGTCCTCGTCGGTGACGGTGAGGTCCGCCTGCTCGGGGTAGGACGGCGGGTCCGACAGGTTGTTGGAGGGCAGGTACGAGAGCAGGCTCTTGACGTACTCGACGGCCTCCTTCTCGTCGGCGGCCAGGTAGTGCGCGTTGCCGGACTTGCTGTTGTGGGTGCGGGCGCCGCCCAGCTCCTCCATGCCGACGTCCTCGCCGGTCACGGTCTTGATCACGTCCGGGCCGGTGATGAACATGTGCGAGGTCCGGTCGGCCATCACCACGAAGTCGGTGATCGCGGGGGAGTACACCGCGCCGCCCGCGCAGGGGCCCATGATCAGCGAGATCTGCGGGATCACGCCCGAGGCGTGCACGTTGCGGCGGAAGATCTCGCCGTACAGGCCGAGCGAGACCACGCCCTCCTGGATCCGGGCGCCGCCGGAGTCGTTGATGCCGATGACCGGGCAGCCGGTCTTCAGCGCGAAGTCCATCACCTTGACGATCTTCTCGCCGAACACCTCGCCCAGGGAGCCGCCGAACACGGTGAAGTCCTGGGCGAAGACGGCGACCTGACGGCCGTCCACGGTGCCGTAGCCGGTCACCACGCCGTCGCCGTACGGGCGGTTCCGCTCCTGCCCGAAGTTCGTCGAGCGGTGCCGGGCGAACTCGTCGAACTCGACGAAGGAGCCCTCGTCCAGCAGCTCCGCGACCCGCTCGCGGGCCGTCAGCTTGCCCTTGGCGTGCTGCTTCTCCACGGCCGCGGCGGAGCCGGAGTGCACCGCCTCGTCGAGCCTGCGCCGCAGGTCGGCGAGCTTGCCGGCGGTGGTGTGGGGGTCGTACGGCGCCTCGGTCATCCGGTGGCTCTCCCTGATCCATGGGCCGCGACCTGTTCGAGTGCGCGCGGGCCGGAGTGGGGGCCCGCGCATGAGGGCAGGGCGGCGCTGCGAACTACCGTTGGGTAGCGTAGCCAGCGCACCGGCCCGGACGTCATGTCCTGGCGTTATGGCCATCGACACAGTGTGTCAACGCGCGTTCTGCGGGACGATGGGGCGGCCTACGCCCCATGCGACCGGACAGGACCTAGTGTTCTGGACCATGACCGCACCCGACTCCCCCCGCCGCAGTGGACTGCGCGGTTTCGGCCACGCCGGGCCGTCGCCGTGGACCGACCTGGACCGCCCGCCGCTGGACGAGGCCGCGCTGCGCCGCGACCTGCTGGTCCCGGACGGGCTCTGGACCTCGGTGGACGTCGTCGCCGAGACCGGCTCCACCAACAACGACCTCGCCGCCCGCGCCCGGGCCGGCGCCCCGCAGGGCGCGGTGCTGGTCGCCGAGGTGCAGAACGCCGGGCGCGGCCGGCTGGAACGCCAGTGGAGCGCCCCGGCCCGCTCCGGGCTGTTCCTGTCCGTCCTGCTGCGCCCCGAGGAGGTGCCGGTCGAGCGCTACGGCTGGCTGCCGATCCTGGTCGGGGTGGCCACCGCCAGCACGCTGAGCCGGGTCGCCGGGGTCGAGGTCGGGCTGAAGTGGCCCAACGACCTCCAGGTGGAGATCGACGGCGCGGAGCGCAAGCTCGGCGGCATCCTCACCGAGCTGAGCGGCGGCGCCGTGGTCGCCGGCCTCGGCATCAACGTCTCGCTGCGCGAGCCCGAGCTGCCCGTCCCCACCGCGGCCTCGCTCGCGCTGGCCGGCGCCGAGGTCACCGACCGGTCCACCCTGCTGCGCGCCCTGCTGCGCGAGTTCGCCGGGCTGTACCGCACCTGGACGGCCGCCGCCGGCGACCCGCACACCAGCGAGCTGCTCCGCGCCTACGCGGACCGCTGCACCACGCTCGGCCGCCAGGTGAAGGTGCACCTGCCGGGCGACCGGGAGCTGGTCGGCGAGGCGGTGGCGATCGACGGCGACGGCCGCCTGGTGGTCCGCACCCCCGACGGCGCACGCCGGGCGGTCGGCGCGGGGGACGTCGTCCACGTGCGCCCCGAGCCCCGCTGAACGGCACTCTTCACCTCTCCTTGACCCGGGCTGATGCCCCGGATCACGCGATTCCGTGCGAACATTCCACCTGGCAGCGGTGTGAGGCGCGCCACTGCCCGCCGGGTGGCGGGCGCGCCCGGACAGGCAGGACACGAGGCAAGTGCGGCGACCGCACGGGGACGGACCGGTGGCAGAGGACGGCAGCAGCGGCGCGACATCGGGGACCCACGACCCCACGGTCGCGCTCGAACTGGAACGCCTGATCCTGGACGCGCCACGCCGCTACACCCCGTACCAGGCCGCGCGGGCCGCAGACGTCCCGATGGAGCTGGCGACCCGCTTCTGGCGGGCCATGGGCTTCCCCGACATCGGCCAGTCCCGGGCCCTCACCGACGGCGACGTGATCGCCCTGCGCCGGCTCGCCGGCCTGGTCGAGTCCGGCCTGCTCAGCGAGTCGATGGCGATCCAGGTGGCCCGCTCCACCGGCCAGACCACCGCCCGGCTGGCCGGCTGGCAGATGGACACCTTCCTGGAGAACCTCACCCAGGCCGTCGAACCCGGCCTGACCCGCGCCGACGTCGCCTACCCGCTGGTCGAGCTGCTGCTGCCGGAGCTGGAGCAGTTCCTGGTGTACGTCTGGCGCCGCCAGCTCGCCGCCGTCACCGGCCGGGTGGTCCAGGCCGCCGAGGACAACGAGATCACCAGCGGCCGCCTCGCCGTGGGCTTCGCCGACTTGGTCGGCTTCACCCGGCTGTCGCGGCGGCTGGAGGAGGAGGAGCTCGGCGAACTCGTCGAGACCTTCGAGAACACCTGTTCGGACCTGATCGCCGGGCAGGGCGGCCGGGTCATCAAGACCCTCGGCGACGAGATCCTCTACGTCTCCGAGGACCCGGTCACCGCCGCCGAGATCGCGCTCAGCCTGATCGAGGCCCTCGCCGAGGACGAGAGCATCCCCGCGCTGCGGGTCGGCATGGCCTTCGGCACGGTCACCTCGCGGATGGGCGACGTCTTCGGCACCACCGTGAACCTGGCCAGCCGGCTCACCTCGATCGCACCCAAGGACGCGGTGCTGATCGACGGCGAGTTCGCCGCCGCCCTGGAGCAGTACGGCAGCGTGGCCCCGCCGGACGCGGACGGCCCCGGCCTCGCCGAGGCGTTGTCGGCCGCCGCCGGGATGCCCGCCTCGGGCCTGCCGGTGCCGGGCCTGGACGCCGGGCACCGGTTCCACCTGCAGCCGATGTGGCGCCGGCCGGTGCGCGGGCTCGGGCTGGTCGAGCCGTGGCTGCTGTCGCGGCGGCTGAAGCCGGAGTAGGACTCCGCCCCTGCCCCTCCCGGGCCCTTCTCACGCCTCTCCCGGACCCTTCCCGGTCTCTTCCGGGCCCCTTCCGGTCTTCTCCTGTGCCCTTCCCGGCTTTTCCCGGGCCTTTCCGGCCTTCCCCGGCCTTTTCCAGGACGTGGCCCCGGGCCGGTCCCGATGCTTGGGGTGCCGAACGGTTGAAACCCGTACGGCCGGTTGCGGGTCCGCCCCGGCAAACGGGGCATAACCGAACGAAACCGCCATAGTCTTGGTGAAAGCGGCCGGGTGGGTGCGGCCGCCGTCGGGGGTCCGGCAGGACCGAGCACAGGGAGCGAGGCGAGCCGGTGAGCAGTGAGGCGATCATGACGGACCGCGGCTGCGACTGCGACTGCGGCGGCCCGCAGCCGGCCGGCCAACTGCCCGACCTACGGCTGCAGTCCGTGGTCGAGCTGGCCCAGGACATGGCCGGCGCGCTCACCCCGCTGGAGGCCGTCCGGGCCGCCGCCGCCCGCGCCACCGAGGCGCTCGGGGCGACCATGGCGGCCGTCTCCGTCTGGGACCGCGAATCCGGCCGGCTCCGGGTCCTGGTCAACCACGGGGAGCTCGCGCCCGGCGAGGAGGAACTGCCCGAGGACGAGTCCTACCCCGTCGCCGACTTTCCCGAGATCGTCACCTATCTGGAGGAGCGCTGGACCACCGGGCGCCTCCCGCGGGCCTGGCTGCAGACCGCCGAGAACGCCGAACCGCACGCCGGGCACGCCCACCCCACCGCCGGCGCGTACTGCCAGGAACGCGCCGCGGCGCTGCGCCGGCGCGGCCGCGCCTGCTGCGTGGTCGCCCCGATCGTCCTGCACGGGCAGGCCTGGGGCGAGCTGTACCTGGCCCGCAGCGTCGGCAAGCCCGAGTTCGCCGCCGCCGACGCCGACTACGCGACCCTGCTCGCGGCCCAGATCTCGGCCGGCCTCGCCCAGACCGAACGCCTCGCCGACCTGCGCAAACTCGCCTTCTCCGACCCGCTCACCGGCCTCGCCAACCGGCGCGCCGTCGACACCCGGCTGGAGAGCGCCCTCACGGCGCACAACCGGGACAACACCGTGGTCTCGCTCGTCGTCTGCGACGTCAACGGCCTCAAGCGGGTCAACGACCAGCTCGGCCACGAGATGGGCGACCGGCTGCTCGAACGGTTCGCCCACCAGCTCTCGGTCGCCGCGGCCAAACTCCCCGGCAGCCTCGCCGCCCGCCTCGGCGGCGACGAGTTCTGCCTGCTCGCCGAAGGGCAGAAGGCCGACGAGGTCGTCGCCGTCGCCGAGGAGCTCTGCGCCCGGGCCCTCGCCCTGTCCGAAGGCGAGGGCGTCGCCTGCGGCGTCGCCTCCACCGGCGACTCCATCGGCCCGGTCACCACCCCCGACCGGCTCTTCCGGCTCGCCGACGCCGCCCAGTACCGGGCCAAGGCCGCCCGCGCCGCCCACCCCGTCGTCGCCGGGCGCAGCCACGGCCCCGGCTTCTCGCCCGACCCCACCGTGCTGCTCGCCGACGCCGCCGACCCGCACCACCGGGCCGACGGACGCGGCGCCCGCCCCGGCCGGGCCGGGGCGGGCGACCGGCGGCGCTTCCGGGGTGCCGCGCACAGCGCCGACCCGGGCCAGCTGCTCACCGCCGTCCTCGCGGCCCTCGACCAGGCCGCCGCCGCCCGGGCCGTCCACCCCGCCGACACCCTCGGCAAGCTCGTCGTCGTCGCCGAGGCCTCCGCCCGGCTGCTCGACGCCGTCGGCTGGTGGGTCTCCTACGTCCCGCCCGGTTCCCACCTCATGCGCACCGCCCAGCACGCCGTCTACCGGATGACCAGGGGCCCCAGCAGCACCCGCGCCGAGACCCAGCGGGCCCAGATCGAGGCCCCGGACGCCGTCTTCGACCTGCGCCACTACCCGATGACCCGCCGCGCCGTCCGCGGCGGCGCCTTCGCCCTGCGCGCCGGCGCGGCCGGCAACGACCCGGCCGAGGAGGCCATGCTGGTCGTCTCCGGCTACCGCGGCATGGTCGCCGCCGGCGGCCAGAACCCGGCCGGCGGCTGGCTCGTCGAACTCTTCGCCGACGACGCCACCCTGCCGCTCGGCCAGGCGGCCTTCGCCATGCGCGCCCTGGTGGCCGTCGCCCTGGCGGGCGCGGCCTCGCCCCCGGTGGTGTGAGGCCGGGGCGGGCGGCCGGTGCGGTCAGGCCCGCCCGAGGGCGCGCAGGACCGCCTCGACCAGGCGGTCGGCGTGGGCGTGGTCGAGCGGGCCGAGCCGGTAGAGCCAGCGGTAGTGGAGCGGGCCGTAGAGGAGTTCGAGGGCGAGGTCGAGGTCCGCGTCGGGGGCGAGCTGGCCGGCCTCGCGGGCGCTGCGCAGGCGCTCGCGGGTGACGTCGAGGAGCGGGTCCAGCAGGCGGGTGCGGTAGTCGGCGTACAGGGCCGGGTCGTTGAGCAGTTCGGCGGTGAGGGCGCGGTAGGTGCGGTCGAGGGCGGGGTCGGTGAGCTCGTCGGCGGCGGGGCGCAGGACGGCCCGCAGGTCGGCGGCGAGGTCGCCGGTGTCGGGGAGGGCGAGGCTGCCCTCGTGCTCGTTGGCGGCGAGGAAGGCGTCGAAGACGACGGCGCCCTTGGAGGGCCACCAGCGGTAGATGGTCTGCTTGCCGACGCCGGCCCGGGCGGCGATCGCCTCGATGGTGAGCTTGCCGAAGCCGACGTCGGCGACGAGTTCGGCGGCGGCGGTGAGGACGGCGGCGCGGGAGCGTTCGCTGCGGCGGGCCGGGTCGGGGGCGGTTCTGTGGGCCATGGCGGAAATTCTAAGCGAAGTGGCGAGACGGACCGTATCGTCTTGACGCGGCGCCGGACCCCGGACCATGCTGGAGCGGCGCCAGCGAGACGGACCGTCTCGTCTCATTCTGGACCCTGGAGGCCCCCATGACCCGCTCCGCGCACCCCGCCCACATCCTGATGGTCTCGATCCCGGCCCACGGGCACGTCAACCCCAGCCTCGCCGTGATCGCCGAACTGGTCGCCCGGGGCCACCGGGTCAGCTACGTCAACGACGCCTCCTTCGCCGGGGCCGTCGAGTCGACCGGCGCCCGCTTCGTCCCGTACCCGACGAGGCTGCCGCTCGCCGGCGGCCCGGACGCCTGGGAGGAGGACCCGGTGGCGCTCCAGGA
Source organism: Kitasatospora sp. NPDC059817 (assembly GCF_042731835.1). Classification (NCBI taxonomy): domain Bacteria; kingdom Bacillati; phylum Actinomycetota; class Actinomycetes; order Kitasatosporales; family Streptomycetaceae; genus Kitasatospora; species Kitasatospora sp. NPDC059817. Next base: position 36,040 of record NZ_JBHWIR010000018.1, read on the forward strand.
GCTGTTCCTGGACGACGCCCTCGCGATGTACCCCGTCCTGCTGGAGGCCTTCGCGGACGACCGCCCCGACCTGGTGCTCTGCGACATCGCGGGCTTCGCCGGGCGGGCGCTCGGCGAGCGGCTGGGCGTGCCGGTGGTGCAGCTGTCGCCCACCTACGTCGGCTGGGAGGGCATCGAGCAGGACATGGCGGAGGTGTACGAGGCGATCCGCAGCGGGCCCGGCGGCGCCGAGCACTACCGGCGGTTCGCCGACTGGCTGGCCGAGGCCGGGACGGTGGAGCGCGACGTGGACGCCTTCAAGGGTCGCCCGGCGCGGTCCGTCGCCCTGATCCCGCGTGCCCTGCAGCTCAACGCGGACCGGGTCGACGAACGGCGCGTCACCTTCGTCGGACCGTGCTTCGGCGACCGGGCCCACCAGGGCGAGTGGCAGCGGCCGGCGCACGCGGAGAAGGTGCTGCTGGTCTCGCTCGGCTCCGCCTTCACCCACCAGCCCGCGTTCTACCGGGCCTGCGTCCAGGCCTTCGGCGGCCTGCCCGGCTGGCACACGGTGCTCCAGGTCGGCGCGCACACCGACCTGGCCGACCTGGGCGAGGTGCCGGACACCGTCGAGGTGCACCGGTGGGTGCCGCAGCTGTCGGTGCTCGCGCAGGCGGACGCCTTCGTCACCCACGCGGGCATGGGCGGCTCCAGTGAGGGGCTGTACCACGGCGTGCCGATGATCGCCGTGCCGCAGGCCGTCGACCAGTTCGCCAACGCGGACGCGCTGGTGGGGCTCGGCGTCGCCCGCCGCCTGGACACCGCGCAGGCGACCCCGCAGGCGCTGCGCGGCGCGCTGCTGGAGCTGGTCGACGACCCGGCGGTGGCCGAGCGGCTGAAGGCGCTGGCCGCCGCCGGCCGGGCCGAGGGCGGCACCGCCCGCGCGGCGGACCTGATCGAGGCCGAGCTCAGGGGGTGACCGGCGCGGCGGGGGAGGGCGCCGTTGTCGAGGGCGTGTCGGGGGAGGGCGAGGCGGGGGAGGGCGAGGCGGGGGAGGGCGAGGCGATCCGGTCCGGCCGGGTGTAGACGTTCGCGCCCTCCCCGCGCAGGAAGCCGACCAGGGTCAGGCCCAGCTCCTCGGCGAGGTCCACCGCGAGCGAGGACGGCGCCGAGACGGCCGCCAGCAGCGGGACGCCCGCCAGCGCGGCCTTCTGGGTCAGCTCGAACGAGGCCCGGCCGCTGACCAGAAGGACGTGCCCGGTCAGCGGCAGCCTGCCCTCGCGCAGCGCCCAGCCGACCACCTTGTCCACCGCGTTGTGCCGCCCGACGTCCTCGCGGGCGCAGAGCAGGTCGCCTGTGGCGGCGTCGAACAGGCCGGCCGCGTGCAGGCCGCCGGTGGACTCGAAGGTGCGCTGGGCGGCCCGCAGCCGCTCCGGCAGGCCGTACAGCAGGGACGGCGGGACGGTGAGCGGGTCCTCGCCCACCGGGTGGCGGACGTGGGTGCGGACGGCGTCCACGGTGTCCCGGCCGCACAGGCCGCAGGCGCTGGTGGTGAGCAGGTTGCGGTGCGCGGACAGCGGCAGCGCGCGGGCGGCGCCGCGCAAGGTGGCGTCGACGACGTTGTAGGTGTTGGCGCCGGACTCGTCCGTCCCGGCGCAGTACCGCAGGGCGGCGAGCTCCTCGGCGGTGTGCACCAGCCCCTCGCCGACCAGGAACCCGGCCACCAGGTCGAAGTCCTGCCCGGGGGTGCGCATGGTGACGGTCAGCGGCTCGCCGCCGAGCCGGATCTCCAGCGGCTCCTCCGCCGCCAGCGAGTCCGGCCGCACCCCGCGCTCGTCCCCCCGCAGCCGCACCACCCGGCGCCGTGCCGTCGCCCGCGTCATCGCCCTGCCACCTCCGTGCGTGTCCGTGGGCACCAGCGTGCGGTACGGGGCGGCCCGGGTGAAAATCCTGCTGGCCGGTACGGGCGTACGATCGTGGCCGTTTCGGATGGCGACCACCTGTTGTCATATCTTCATTCACCTGATGTGATGGTGTATATGGATATGCACAGTGCTGTGGCCCCCGACGCTCCGCTGGTCCAGGTCGGCAAGGCCGACGTCAGCGCCGAGGACGTGCTGGCCGTCGCCCGGGGGAACGCCCGGGTCGAGATAGGCCCCGACGCGCTCGCCGAGATGGCGACGGCGCGGGCGCGGATCGACGCCCTCGCGGCCGAACCACGCCCCGTCTACGGCGTGTCGACCGGATTCGGCGCGCTCGCCGTCCGGCACATCAGCCCCGAACTGCGCGCGCAGCTCCAGCGGTCGCTGGTGCGCTCGCATGCGGCCGGGATGGGACCGGCCGTCGAGCGCGAGGTCGTCCGGGCACTCGTCTTCCTGCGGATGAAGACGCTGGCCTCCGGCCGGACCGGGGTGCGCCCGCTGGTCGCGCAGACCATGGCCGCCCTGCTCAACGCGGGCATCACCCCGGTGGTCCGGGAGTTCGGCTCGCTCGGCTGCTCCGGCGACCTCGCGCCGCTGTCGCACTGTGCGCTGGTCCTGATGGGCGAGGGCGTGGCCACCGGCCCGGACGGCGTGGAGAAGCCTGCCGCCGAACTGCTCGCCGCCGCCGGCATCGAGCCCGTCGAACTGCTGGAGAAGGAGGGCCTGGCCCTCATCAACGGCACCGACGGCATGCTCGGCATGCTGGTGATGGCCATCGCCGACCTGCAGCGGCTGTACACCACCGCCGACATCACCGCCGCGATGACCCTGGAGGCGCTGCTCGGCACCGACAAGGTGCTCGCCCCCGAACTGCACGCCCCGATCCGCCCCCACCCGGGCCAGGCCCTGAGCGCCGCCAACATGCTGGCCGTCCTCAAGGACTCCGGCCTCACCGGCCACCACCAGGACGACGCGCCGCGGGTCCAGGACGCCTACTCGATCCGCTGCGCCCCGCAGGTGGCCGGCGCCGGCCGGGACACCCTCGCCCATGCCCAGCTGGTCGCCTCCCGCGAGCTGGCCGCCTCGGTCGACAACCCGGTGGTGCTGCCGGACGGCCGGGTGGAGTCCAACGGCAACTTCCACGGCGCCCCGGTCGCGTACGTGCTGGACTTCCTCGCCATCGCCGCCGCCGACCTGGGCTCCATCTCCGAGCGCCGCACCGACCGGCTGCTCGACAAGGCCCGCTCGCACGGCCTGCCGGCCTTCCTGGCCGACGACCCCGGCGTGGACTCCGGCCTGATGATCGCCCAGTACACCCAGGCGGCGCTGGTCAGCGAGAACAAGCGGCTCGCCGTCCCGGCCTCGGTCGACTCGATCCCGTCCTCCGCGATGCAGGAGGACCACGTGTCGATGGGCTGGTCCGCCGCCCGCAAGCTGCGCCAGTCCGTCGACAACCTCGGCCGGATCCTCGCCGTCGAACTCACCGCCGCCGCCCGCGCCCTGGAGATCCGCCAGCAGGCCGACGGCGCGGGCCGGACGGCCCCGGCCACCACGGCCGCCATGGCCGCCGCCCGGGAGGCGGGGGTCGGCGGCGCCGGCCGCGACCGCTTCCTCTCGCCGGACCTGGAGGCCGCGGCCGCGCTGGTCGCCTCCGGGGAACTGGTGCGGGCGGTGGAGCGGGTCACCGGGCCGCTGGCCTGACCCGGTGTGACCCGGTGCGTTCGGTGCGATCGGCGTGACGGGCCGTCGGGTCCGGTGCGGGCGGTGGGACGGCTGGTGCGGGCGGCGGGGCTCAGTCCCAGTCGTCGCGGGACCGGGACCGGGACCGCGGCTCGTCCCGGTCCCGGCGGTTGCCGAACGCGGCGGCGAAGTTGACCCCGACGATGCCCGCCCAACTGACCAGCAGGCCGAAGAAACCGCCGCCCTGCGGGCTGGCCGCGATCGCGGTGAGCGGGATGCCGAGGGCCAGCGAGATCACCGCCAACCGGTTGCCGGGCCGGCCGAGCCCCGGCCCCGGCCCCGGGCGGTGCGGTCGGCGCCGGTGCGCGGGCTCGTAGTCGTCCATCCGCTCGGCCACCCGGCGCTCGACCCGGGCGTCCAGGCGGGCGTCCAGGCGGCTCAGGAACGAGTCGACCAGCTCCGGCTCGTACTCCTTGCCGAGTTCCTTGCGAGCGTGCAGGGCGGCGTCGAGGTCGCGCCGCAGGTCGTCCTGGCGAGTGTCCATGGGAACAGCCTGGGCCCGTGCCAGGGGCGCGGTCCATCCGTCGGTGGGGGAATCCGGGCGGGTTCAGGGAGAATTCAGGGTTACCCCGAGCCCCCACCCGCTCGGGCCGTCTCGCCCGGCGTCCCGCCGTACGAGACGTCTTTGCCAGGCGCGACGCACTGCTGCACAGTCGTCGTCCGAATCGCTCGCATCCGGAGGTACCGCTGATGACCGCCACCGACGAGGCCGGCACGGTCGGCCCCTCCGCCCGACTGCTCCAGCTGTTCGAAGGCCACCGACTGACCCCGACCCAGCGGCGGATCGCGCACTCGCTGGTCCGGCACGCCACCGAGGCGCCGTTCCTCTCCAGCGTCGAGGTCGCCGAACTCGCCGGCGTCAGCCAGCCGTCCGTCACCCGCTTCGCGGTCGCCCTCGGCTACGACGGCTACCCGGCGCTGCGCAAGCAGCTGCGCGAACTCGGCGCGGGCGAGCCGGCCGCACCCGAGACCCCCGACGACGCGGTGCGCAACGAGCACCAGCAGGCCGTGCTCGCCGAGATCGCTCACCTGCGCCACCTCGCCGAACTCCTCGCCGACCCCGAGCCGATCACCCGCGCCGCCCGGCTGCTCGCCGCCTCCCGCCCACTGCCGGTGCTCGGCCTGCGGGCCGCCTCCGCGCAGGCGCGCGGCTTCGCCTACTTCGCCGCCAAGGTGCACCCGGACATCCGCCTCCTCGACGAGGGCGGCAGCATGCTCGCCGACCGGCTGGAACAGGCCGCCGCGGCCGGGGCCACCGCGCTGCTCTGCTTCGCGCTGCCGCGCTACCCGCGGGAGCTGATGGACGCGCTGACGGTGGCCCGCGAGTGCGGGCTGACGGTGCTGACCGTCGCCGACAGCGCCTTCGCGCCGGTCGCCAAGCTCTCCGACCTGATGCTGCCGGCCGCCGTCGGTACCGGGCTGGTCTTCGACACCGCGTGCGCGCCGATGATGCTCGGCCGGGTGCTGTTGCAGCGCATGTGTGACGAACTCCCGGGCGCGGAGGCCAGGTTGGAGGCCATCGAGCAGTCCGCCGCGGCACGTGGCCTGTTTTTGGAGTAGACACGGCGGGGAGTAGCCGTCACGAACCCGGGCATCCCCTACAGCAGGGGGTGCCGCCCATGCGCGTGATCCACGAGATGAAGTTCGTCGCCCGCCTGGCCTCGGGTGTCGACGAATGGTCCTGCCCCACCTGCGGACGCCGCGTCACCCTGCGGCGCCTGCCCGATCCCGAACTGACCGTCCTCGACCCGGGAGACGAGTCCGCCGTGCACGTCGGCGTCATCGAACCCGACGCCCGCGCCGCCGCCGCGGCCGCCGAGAAGTATGGTCTCGGCCCGGTCCAGAACATCCCCCGCCCGCCGACCCCGCCCACCCCCGACGCCGCCGACCGCCGCTGGCTCGCCGAGATCGGCATCGACTGGGACGGCGACGCCGCGGCCTGACTCAGGCGCGGGGTGCGTACAGCGGCAGTGCGGAGGTGTCCAGCTCGGCGGGCAGCGGCGCGGGCAGCGGGACGGGCTCGCCGTACTTGCCGTGCAGCACGCCCTGGTACTCGCCGTCGCGGGGGTGGGTGCGGAGCGTCCAGACGCCCTTGCGGGGGTCGACCGCGAGGAGGACCGGCACGCCCGCGACCGCGTACCAGCTGGTTTTGGTCGCGATGTGGCTGACCCGCTCGGAGGTGGAGATGACCTCCACGGCGAGCTCGACGTCGTGCGGGTCGGCCAGCCAGTCGTCGTCGTCCTCCCAGTCGGACGGCAGGACGACCAGGTCGGGTGTCGCGTAGTCCTCGGCGTCGTCGGGCATGTTGATCGAGGAGACCTCGTAGGCGCCGAGACCGGCCGGGAGGCTGCCGTCGAGTTGGCGGGACAGGCGCTTGACCGTCCCCGCGTGCTTGCCGCGAGGAGTGGGGGACATCACCAGGGTTCCTCCGATGATCTGGACGCGGAGGCCGGTGCTCCGCTCGATCTCCTCCGCCACATCCCGCAGTTTGCCGGGCCGCACGGTGATCGCAGTCATCGTGTTCTCCGTTCTCGTCGCTGGGCCGAGTGGCTGGTGTTCGCCGGGTTCAGGCTAGCGCGCCGGGTCGGTCGGCGGCGGGGCTGATCGGATGGGTTCGGGGTCTGGTCGGGAGTTGATTGTTTGGATATATTCAGCCGAGCTGAATCTGAATGAATCCATCCGCAGGGAGGCCAGGACATGGTGCAGCAGGCGAGTGGGCCGCGTGAGGTCAGGGCGGCGCGGGGGACGGGGCTGACGACGCAGGGGTGGCAGCAGGAGGCGGCCCTGCGGATGCTGATGAACAACCTCGACCCGGAGGTCGCCGAGCACCCGTCGAAGCTGGTGGTGTACGGCGGGACGGGCAAGGCGGCGCGGGACTGGCGCTCGTTCGACGCCATGGTGCGGACGCTGGAGGGGCTGAAGCAGGACGAGACCATGCTGGTCCAGTCCGGGCGACCGGTCGGCGTCATGCAGACCCACGAGTGGGCGCCGCGGGTGCTGATCGCCAACTCCAACCTGGTCGGCGACTGGGCCAACTGGGAGGAGTTCCGCCGGCTGGAGAGCCTCGGGCTCACCATGTACGGGCAGATGACCGCCGGCTCGTGGATCTACATCGGCACCCAGGGCATCCTGCAGGGCACCTACGAGACCTTCTCGGCCGTCGCCAACAAGCGGTTCAACGGCACGCTGGAAGGCACCATCACCCTCACCGCCGGCCTCGGCGGGATGGGCGGCGCCCAGCCGCTGGCCGTCACCATGAACGGCGGCGTGGCGATCTGCATCGACTGCGACCCGTCGCGGATCGCCCGCCGGATCGAGCACCGTTACCTGGACGTCGAGGCCAAGGACCTCGGGCACGCGCTGGAGCTGGCCACCGCCGCCCGCGACAAGCGGCAGCCGCTGTCCATCGGCGTGCTGGGCAACGCCGCCGAGCTGGTCCCGCAACTGCTCGCGATGGACGCGCCGATCGACATCGTCACCGACCAGACCAGCGCCCACGACCCGCTCGCCTACCTGCCGGTGGGCGTCGCCTTCGACGACATGGCGGACTACGCGGCGGCCAAGCCCGCCGAGTTCACCCAGCGGGCCCGCGAGTCGATGGCCCGGCACGTCGAGGCGATGGTCGGCTTCCAGGACGCGGGCGCCGAGGTCTTCGACTACGGCAACTCGATCCGCGGCGAGGCCCAACTGGCCGGTTACGACCGCGCGTTCGCCTTCCCAGGGTTCGTCCCCGCGTACATCCGGCCGCTGTTCTGCGAGGGCAAGGGCCCGTTCCGCTGGGCGGCGCTGTCCGGCGACCCGCAGGACATCCACAAGACCGACAAGGCCGTCCTCGACCTCTTCCCGGAGAACGAGTCGCTGCACCGCTGGATCAAGATGGCCCAGGAGAAGGTGCACTTCCAGGGCCTGCCCGCACGGATCTGCTGGCTCGGCTACGGCGAGCGCGACAAGGCCGGCGAGCGCTTCAACGACATGGTCGCCTCCGGCGAACTGTCCGCCCCGATCGTGATCGGCCGCGACCACCTCGACTGCGGCTCGGTCGCCTCCCCGTACCGGGAGACGGAGGCGATGCTGGACGGCTCGGACGCGATCGCCGACTGGCCGCTGCTCAACGCCATGGTCAACGTGGCCTCCGGCGCGTCCTGGGTCTCCATCCACCACGGCGGCGGCGTCGGCATCGGCCGCTCGATCCACGCCGGCCAGGTCACCGTCGCCGACGGCACCGCGCTGGCCGGCGAGAAGATCCGCCGGGTGCTCACCAACGACCCGGGCATGGGCGTGATCCGGCACGTGGACGCCGGCTACGACCGGGCCACCGAGGTCGCCGCCGAGCGCGGGGTGCGCGTCCCGATGGGTGAGCTGTGACGTCCTCGTTCGAAGAGATGTGGGCGGAGCTGCTCCCCGTGGGCCGCTCCGCCGCCTCCGGCGGCTACCGCCGCTTCGCCTGGAACTCCGCCGACGCCGAGTGCCGCGCCTGGTTCGAGCAGCAGGCCCGTGACCGCGGCCTCGCCTACGAGCTGGACCGCAACGGCAACCAGTGGGCCTGGCTGGGCGATCCGAACGCGGGCGGGGCGGTCGTCACCGGCTCGCACCTGGACTCCGTCCCGGACGGCGGCGCCTTCGACGGCCCGCTCGGCGTGGTCTCCTCCTTCGCGGCCCTGGACGAACTCCGCGGCCGCGGGGCCGAGTTCACCCGACCGCTGGCGATCACCAACTTCGGTGACGAGGAGGGCGCCCGGTTCGGCGTGGCCTGCATCGGCTCCCGGCTGTCCGCCGGCGTGCTCTCCCGCGAGGCCGCGTACGAGCTGCGCGACGCCGACGGCGTCCGGCTGCCCGACGCGATGGAGCGGGCCGGCTACGACCCGGGCGCGATCGGCGCGGACGACGACCGGCTGGCCCGGATCGGCGCCTTCGTCGAACTCCACGTCGAGCAGGGCCGCCTCCTCGCCGAGGACCGGCCGGTCGGCGTGGCCAGCGCGATCTGGCCGCACGGCCGCTGGCGGTTCGACTTCCACGGCGAGGCCAACCACGCCGGCACCACCCGGATCGAGGACCGCCGCGACCCGATGCTGACGTACGCCAACACCGTGCTCGCGGCCCGCAAGAAGGCCCGGCAGGCGGGCGCGCTGGCCACCTTCGGCAAGGTCGCGGTCGAGCCCAACGGCACCAACGCGATCGCCTCGCTGGTGCGCGGCTGGCTGGACTCCCGGGCCGCCGACGAGGCGACGCTCACCGCGCTGGTCGAGGAGATCGAGCAGGCCGCCGCCGAGCGCGGCGGGCGCGACGGCGTCCGGGTCGAGCTGACCCGCGAGTCCTACACCCCGGTGGTGGACTTCGACGGCCCGCTGCGCGACCGGCTCGCCAAGCTGCTGGACGCCCCGGTGCTGCCCACCGGTGCCGGACACGACGCCGGGATCCTGGCGTCGGCCGTCCCGACCGCCATGCTGTTCGTGCGCAACCCCAGCGGGGTGTCGCACTCCCCGGCCGAGCACGCCGAGGAGGCCGACTGCCTGGCCGGGGTCGCCGCCCTCGCCGACGTACTGGAGGACCTGGCGTGTCGCTGAGCCCATTGACCTCGGGGGCCGAGCCGGTGGCGTACTGGGCGCAGTACGCCTGGCTGCCGCACCCCAACGGGCCGGTGGTCGAGCGGAACGTGCTGATCACCGCCGGCCCCGGCGGCCGGATCACCGCGGTGACCCCGGACAGCGGGCCCTGCCCGCCCGGGGCCGTCCGCCTCGACGGGCTGCTGCTGCCGGGCCAGGCGAACGCCCACTCGCACGCCTTCCACCGGGCGCTGCGCGGCCACGTCCAGGTCGGCTCCGGCACCTTCTGGACCTGGCGCGACACCATGTACCGGTTCGCCGGGGCGCTCGACCCGGACCGCTACCTGGCGCTCGCCACCGCCGTCTACGCCGAGATGGCGCTGGCCGGGGTCACCGCCGTCGGCGAGTTCCACTACCTGCACCACGCCCCCGGCGGCGCCCGCTACGACGACCCCAACGCGATGGGCGAGGCGCTGATCGAGGCCGCCGCCCGGGCCGGCATCCGGATCACCCTGCTCGACACCTGCTACCTGTCCGCCGGCTTCGGCGCCGAGCCGACCAGGCCGCAGCAGCGGTTCAGCGACGGCGACGCCGAGGCCTGGGCGGTGCGGGCGGAGGCGCTCAAGCCCCGCGAGCACGCCCGGATCGGCGCCGCCGTCCACTCGGTGCGGGCCGTCCCGGCCGAGCAGTTGGGCACCGTCGCGCAGTGGGCGGCGGTGCGCGAGGCGCCGCTGCACGTCCACCTGTCCGAGCAGACCGCCGAGAACGACGCCTGCCTCGCCGCGCACGGCGTCACCCCGACCCGGCTGCTCGCCGACCACGGCGTGCTCGGCCCGCGCACCTCGGCCGTGCACGCCACCCACCTCACCGACGAGGACGTCCGGCTCCTCACCGACACCTCCACCACCATCTGCATGTGCCCCACCACCGAGCGGGACCTCGCGGACGGCATCGGCCCGGCCCGCCGGCTCGCCTCGGCGGGCTGCCCGGTCACCCTGGGCAGCGACAGCCACGCCGTCATCGACCCGTTCGAGGAGGCCCGCGCCCTGGAGCTGAACGAGCGGCTGCGCACCCGCACCCGCGGGCACTGGACGGCCAACCTCCTGCTGCGGGCCGGCACCGAGGACGGGCACGCCTCGCTCGGCTGGCCGGAGGCGGGGCGGGTCGAAGCCGGCGCGCTCGCCGACTTCACCGTGATCGCCCTGGACTCGGTGCGCACCGCGGGCCCGCCGCCCCGCCTCGGCGCCGAGACCGCCGTCTTCGCGGCCTCGGCGGCCGACGTGCGGCACGTGGTGGTCGGCGGCCGGCAGATCGTCCGGGACGGCGTGCACCAGCTCGTCGCGGACGTGCCGGGCGCGCTGCGGGACTCGATCGGCGTGCTGGACCACTGACCTCTTTGTTCAATTCCCTTCGGAAGGCGTTGTCTTGAGCACCAGGACCACCTTGATCACGGGCATCGGCAGCCTGGTCACCAACGACCCCGGGCACGGCACCGGGCCGCTCGGAGTGCTGACCGACGCGGCCGTGGTGATCGACGGCGGAACGGTTGCCTGGGTCGGCCCGGCAGCCCAGGCCCCGGCGGCGGACGAGCGCTTCGACGCCGAGGGCCGGGCGCTGCTGCCCGGCTTCGTCGACTCGCACGCCCACCTGGTGTTCGCGGGGGATCGTACGGCTGAGTTCAACGCCCGGATGTCCGGGCAGGCGTATTCGGCGGGCGGCATCCGCACCACGGTGGCGGCCACCCGGGCCGCGAGCGACGCCGAACTCGACGCCAACCTGGCCGGGTTCGTCCGGGAGGCGCTGCGGCAGGGCACCACCACGATCGAGTGCAAGTCCGGCTACGGGCTGACGGTCGAGGACGAGGCGCGGGCGCTGCGGATCGCCGCGCGGCACACCCCGGAGACCACCTACCTGGGCGCGCACGTGGTCGCGCCCGAGTACGCCGACGACCCGGCCGGGTACGTCGACCTGGTCACCGGCGAGATGCTGGACGCCTGCGCCCCGCACGCCCGCTGGGTGGACGTGTTCTGCGAGCAGGGCGCCTTCGACGGCGACCAGGCGCGGGCGGTCCTGACCGCCGGCATCGCCCGCGGCCTCACCCCCCGGGTGCACGCCAACCAGCTCACGTACGGGCCCGGCGTGCAGCTCGCCGTCGAGCTGGGCGCCGCCTCGGCGGACCACTGCACCCACCTGACCGACGAGGACGTGGCGGCGCTGGCCGGCTCGGGCACGGTCGCGACGCTGCTGCCGGGGGCGGAGTTCTCGACGCGGGCCGACTACCCGAGCGGGCGCAGGCTGCTGGACGCGGGCGCGGTGGTGGCGCTGTCCACCGACTGCAACCCGGGCTCCAGCTTCACCAGTTCGATGGCGTTCTGCATCGCGGTCGCGGTGCGCGAGATGGGCATGACCCCCGACGAGGCGGTCTGGGCGGCCACGGCAGGCGGCGCGCACGCCCTGCGGCGCGGCGACGTCGGGACGGTCGCGGTCGGCTCCCGGGCGGACCTGCTGCTGCTGGACGCGCCCTCGCACGTGCACCTGGCGTACCGCCCGGGCGTGCCACTGACGGCGGCGGTCTGGCGAGCCGGCGTCCGGGAGGTCTGAGTAGCCGCATCACTTCACGTCGCCC